>JAYPCO010000001.1:0-19956 GCA_038124765.1 Alphaproteobacteria bacterium
CAACCTCTTTTTGAAATTTCGTAATTGTTTAAGAAAATTTTAATAGCTAATCGAGGTGAAATTGCCGTTCGAGTAATAAGAGCTTGTAAAGAATTAGGTATTAAAACTGTCGCTATTCATTCAGATGTAGACAACGATGCGATGCATGTAAAACTTGCTGATGAAAGTATATGTGTTGGGTCCTCCTCTCCCGCATCAAGTTATTTAAATATTCCAAATATTATGAGTGCAATAAATATTACTGGTGCAGATGCAGTTCACCCAGGTTATGGTTTTTTAAGTGAAAATGATAAATTTGCTAAAATTTTAAAATCTCATGATGTTAAATTTATTGGTCCATCAGCCAAATCAATTCTTGATCTTGGCAATAAAAGCAATGCTTTAAAATTAGCTGATCAGTTCAAACTCCCAATTCTGGGTAGCTCCGATGCCAAAAATATTAACTCTACTCATGAAGCTCAACAAATTGCTGATAAAATTGGTTTACCGATCGTGATAAAGGCAGCATACGGTGGTGGCGGTAAAGGAATGCGCGTATTCAATCAAAAAGAGGAAATTAAGCAATATTTTACTCAGCTCAAGACTGAGGCTAAAAACTACTTTGGTGATGATACTATGTATGCTGAGAGATTTTTGACAAATGCTAAGCATATTGAATTTCAGGTAATATCAGATCCAAATAATAACTACGCTAAAATTATCGGTCAAAGAGACTGCTCAATTCAAAGAAAAAATCAAAAGATAATTGAAGAAACACCCTCAGATTTTGTCAAAATCAATGATTTAGAAAAGATTGAAAATCAGATATCCGAATTGCTTCTGTCAAATAAATATGAAGGATTAGGTACACTCGAGTTTTTATATCAAGATAATGAAGTTTATTTCATAGAAATGAATACCAGACTCCAAGTAGAGCACCCAGTTACAGAAGAGGCATTTGATTTAGATTTAGTTAAATCTCAAATTAAAGTAGCTGCTGGATATAAAATTGATCTTGGAGATATTTATCAAAAAAATCACTCAATTGAATGTAGAATAAATGCTGAAAATGCTAAGGACTTCTCTCCCAGTCCTGGAACTATAAAATTTATTAATTTACCAGGCGGAAGAGGAATTCGCGTAGATACTGCATTATACACCAACTATAAAGTGAATCCCCATTATGATAGCCTAGTCTTAAAATTAATAGCAACTGGTAATACCCGAGATCAGGCTATAAATATTATGAAAAGAGCATTAAATGAAATTATCATAGACGGTATTAATACGAATATTGAACTTCATAAATGGATATTAGATCAAAAAGAGTTCATCAAAGGCAGTTATAGTACTAATTGGCTAGAGAAAAATATAAAAAAGTTTAATTAACACATTCTATTAATGAGACTTCATAAATTTTATTAGAGTATAAGTTTAATTCATCAGTAATTTTAAAAAACCAACCAATATATGTTCGGTCTTTTTGTAATATTTTTAACAAAGCAATGGTATCGGTGTATTTATCAAAATTAGTTTTTTGACAAGAAATTAATTCGATCGACAAATCACGAAACCTTGTGTTCTGATCAAATACTAGGCTGTATTTAGTCGAAGAAGATTTATCAAGTATAAGTAGTTCTACTTTTGGACTTTGATTAGCATGAGTTTCTAGTAAAAAAAAACTATTTAAATATAAAACTATTAATAATTTCTTCCAGGGAGACTGCATCTATATTCTCTGCGGTAAAACTTTCATTTTCTAAATACTCATTATTTGAGCCAATTGATATCTCAATATAAGGAGATCCGATAAAACCATTATTGGCAATGGTAAAGGTAGAGTTAGATGGAATTGAAAAGATATCATAAAAAGAGGATTTAACAGTAGCCATATAACTCTCCTTATCTAAAAAAATATCTGATACCTCACCGACAATAACCCCATTAATCTTTACATCACTTCCTATTTGTAGTCCACCTATGTTAAAAAAGTCAGAATAAAGATCAAAGTTTTTTTTTGGGTTATTTACATCAATTTTTATATAGACAAATATAAAGGCTATTATTGTTATTGAAATAATTAACAGGCCTAATAGAAATTCAAAACTAAATTTTTTATTCATTAATTTTACTCAAATATCTTAAAAACATATCTATTGAATAAGAGTCAGATGTATTTGTAAACAGGATTTCTTTATTATTTTCAAATGGAAAATCAAAACCAGGTTCAATTAAAAGGTATTTGTTACCAAAAATACCATCGGACTGTATTTGGAGTATCGAGTCAGAGGGTATGGGCTGTGCACTATCAATAATTCCACTTAAATAAACAGAACCATCCTTTAATTCAATTGAAGTAACTTCACCAATTTTAATTCCGGCAATTTTAACTGAGCTTCCTATTTCAATTCCTTCTGCATATTTAAATAAGGCATTAAATTTAGTTGAGTCATTAAAATTAAGATTAATGTAAATTGAAAATAAAAAAAAAATAAAAAATAAAAAAATTAATCCAATGAAAAAATGATACTTAGAAGTAAAATTATCTAATTCTGGAACTACTTTGGTTGCCAACTATTATAACCTTTAGATGATGTATTTTTATGTTTTACAACGTGTCTTTGTATACGTTGTTTAACCAAACCAATAAGGTTATCCTTGCTATCATGGAACTCAGGATTTTCATCAGAGGTATTGTGCAACCAATTATGAAAATTAGTGGGCAGAGAGTCAGGGCCAAATCCCTTTGCATAAATAACCCATCTTTTTAATGAATTGTTTTTATCTTGATAATATTTATTACCTAGCGAATCGACACCAAGAAGTTTACCATTAAGAAAAGAGTATATTTTAAAACCCAAAGACATGATTTATTTTAGCAAATAATTTAATGAATAGGATAATACTTTTTTTATTTATTTTTATAATTGCCAATTTACCACATCACCTCAATGCCAAGATAGCAAGTATCATTGGAGATCCTGTAAATGGGGAAATATTTTTTGAAGTAAATAAAGATACACAAAACTACCCTGCCTCGCTGACTAAATTAATGACGCTATACATAGTGTTTGACAAAATTAAAGCTAAAGAAATTAACCTTGAAGATAAAATAGTATTTTCTAAATACGCCACACAACAGCAGCCCTCTAAATTAGGTATAAAGGAAGGTGATTTTATTCTCCTAAAAGATGCGATCAATGCTTTAATTGTTAAATCAGCAAATGATGTCGCTGTAGCTGTTGCTGAAACGATATCAGGAAATGAAAATAATTTCATAAAACTTATGAACTCTTATGTTAATCAAATGGGTTTGAAAAATACACATTTTGCTAACCCTCATGGATTGCCAAATAAATCAAACATATCTAGTGCCTATGATATATTCGTATTAAGTTCAAATTTAATAAACAATCATCAAGAATATCTAGACTTATTTGCACAAAAAAAAGTAAATATAAAAGGTAAAACATATACAACCCATAATAAGCTTATGATTAATAATAGTGAGTATATTGGGCTCAAAACTGGCTATATAAGGAAATCTGGTTTTCAAATTTCATTACTTTCAAAAATAAATAATCAACTTCTACTTGGAGTATATTTTGGGGGAAATTCTGCAAAAGAAAGAGATAATAAAATTCATTTCCTTATGAGTAAATATGCTAAAGGATTAAAAGTTAATAATGATGAAAGTTCAAAATTAATAAATGGCGATTTTTATGTTCAAACCTCTTCATTTAAGAAAATCAGTCAATCAAAAAAATTTATTATAAATATCAATAATAGAACAAACTTACTGGCTAATTATGATCATAATATTATTAAAAAGGGTAAGTATTTCGTAACAGTTATCAATAATTTAGATAAAAATAGCGCGAGAAAACTTTGCGATCAGTTAAAGTCTAAAAAATTAGACTGTATTGTTAAAGTCAACTAACTCATGAATATCGATTTCATATTTAGAAAATATATCAATTAATTTTTCAATCTCTTCTTTAAACTCAGACTTGATAAAATGCTCTAATCTAAATACTAAACAATTTTGAGTGTTCGAAGCCCTGATGAGAAACCAGAAATCTTTACCCTCAAGTCTAATACCGTCAATTGTCAAGGCTGTGTATTGTTTGCTATTATAGATATCTCCAATTTGTCTTATAATAGATTGTAAAGTAGATACTTTTTTGTCCTCATTTACATATAGTTTAATTTCGGGTGTCGTTAATGAATGGGTATAAGGTTCGATTAATTGACTTAAGTTTTTTTTATTTAAATTGATTAATTCTATAAGTTTTAAAGAGGCGTAGATTGCGTCGTCGTATCCATAGTATCCATATTTGTAAAATATATGACCACTCATTTCACCGGCGATATCAGCATTTTCTTTTTCTATCATCTCCTTAATTAAAGAGTGTCCCGTTTTAGATATCAAAATATTTACATTATTTTTTTTTAGAGTATCAAATAAAATCTTACTGCATTTAATATCCGCAACAGCTGTAACGTTTTGTTTTTCCTTGGAAAGTTCAAGTGTGAGTAATAAAAATATTATATCTGAATATACTAAGTTTCCTTTATCATCTATTACGCCCACCCTGTCACCGTCACCGTCAAATGCTATACCAAGATCAAATTTGTGTTGTTTAATAAAATTAGAAATTTGAGTTATATTTTTTAAAACGGTTGGATCTGGGTGGTGATTTGGAAAATCACCATCAATAGTTCTGTTTATTATAAAATGCTCACCACCTATTTTATCTAAAATTTTGTGTATAATTGATCCTATTGCGCCATTGCCTGGGTCCCATACTATTTTGAGATTATTAATATTCTTAAATTTAGATAAGATTTTATCTGAGTAGATTTGAATAGCATCATGGAAGCTTAAACTACCCTTCGATGACGATAGGTCTAAAGCTTTTACAGTATTAAGTTTTTTTATATTTTCACCAAAAAATGGTTTATTAAAAAGAGTTATTTTTAGACCATTGTACTCCTTTGGGTTATGAGAGCCAGTGATCATTATCGAATTAGATATGGATAAATTTTTTGCCATAAAATAACTGACAGGCGTAGGAATTAAAGATATATCTACAACGTCTATTCCATGAGCTATTAATTCATTTATTAGAGTATTTTTAATTTGAAGTGAAGACTCTCTTCCATCATGTCCAATGATTATTTTTTTTTGGTTATTAGAAATTAGTAGAGATGAAATCTTAGATGCAATTAGACTAATATCTCCTAGAGTTAGTGAATTATTAAAAATACCTCTTATATCGTACTCTCTTAATATTTCAGGGTTTATTAAATTCATAGTTTTAGAATAAATGATGCAATAGACAAAAATGATAAAAACCCAAAAACATCGGTAAATGTAGTTAAAATTATCCCAGAGGCCAACGCAGGATCGATTTTTAGTTTATTAATAGATACAGGGATTATTATCCCTACTAAGCAAGCAAATCCTAAATTAACCAAAATAGCTATAGAAATAGCTAATGCTAAAATAAAATTACCAAACCAAAAGTATGCAATTCCTCCCATGATTATAGAAAGTGCAAATCCATTTATAGAACCAATTAAAAATTCTTTAATAATTAGATTAAAATAATTTGAATTATTGATGTCTTTGGTAGCAATCGCCCTTACATAAATAGTCATGGCTTGTGTACCTGCATTACCTCCCATGGAGGCAACAATGGGCATTAAGACTGCAATGGCAATCATTTGTTGTAATTGGTCAGAGTAAATATCGATAACCCAAGAGGCTAATATTGCAGTTAAGAGGTTTAATCCCAACCAGATAAACCTAGTAGATGCAGAATTGACCGCCCCTTTATAAAAGTCATTAACAAATAACCCTCCAAGTTTTTGAATATCATCCTCAGTCTCTTCATGAACAATATCTACGACATCATCAACAGTAATAATGCCTATCATTTTTTTGTTATCATCTACGACAGGGGCAGAAACTAAACCATACTGCCTAAATGTATAAGCTATTTCCTCAACTGGTTCTGTTGATGAGATAAGATGAATATTTGAGATTATTATATCAGTTAATTTTTTATTTCTTTTTGTCCTTAAAACTCTTCCAGAAGGTATGTATCCTATTGGGACACCCTCCTCATTTAATACAAATACATTATAGAAATCTTTTGGACCTCTTCTTGAGTTTCTTAAATGGTCTATTAAAGAGCCAACATTTAAATCAAATTTAACAGCTAAAAAATCAATATTCATAATTCTTCCAGCGGTATCCTCAGGGTATTGTAAGCTTTTTTCAATTCTAGATCTCTGTTGAGAACCTAAATTAGTCAAAATGCCAACTAATTCCTTAGTTTCAAATTCACCGAGAATTTCAACAGCATCGTCTAAATCTAAATATTTAATTAAATTTATTAATTGGCTTTTTGGAATAAAACTTAAAATTTCCTCTCTATTTTCCTCTCTTAAATAAGCAATAAAATCAGGATGAAAAAATTTAGTATGGGTTTTTAAAATATTACGCTGTATAGATTGAGATAAATTTTCAATGCTATCTGCCTGATCTGCAGGGTGCAGAGACTCTATGGACTTGATATAATCTTTTTTATTAAATTTAACCATTTATAATAATAAACATGGTGCGGACGAGAAGACTCGAACTTCCACAGGATATTATCCCACAGCGACCTCAACGCTGCGCGTCTACCAGTTCCGCCACGTCCGCAATTAATACAAAGTTAATTAATAAACAATGATAGAAATAAAACAACTAAAAGGATTACAAAGCTACGAAGAAACTCTTTTAAAAATGGAGAATGCAGTAATAGATATAATTCAAGGTAAGTTAAATGAACAGATATGGTTTTTAGAACATAAAGACATTTATACAGCGGGTAGTTCTGCAGAAATAAACCTTAAAACATGGAGTAAAGTTTTACCTAAGCTAATTAAAGTAAATAGAGGTGGAAAAATAACATACCATGGTCCAGGTCAAATAGTTATTTACCTAATAATAAACTTAAAAAAAAGGGGTTTAGGACTGATAGATTTCATAAGCAAATTAGAAGGAATATGTACAGAGGTATTTGCTAAAAATGGAATAAAGTTAGTATCTAAAAAAGAAAAAAATCGTGGACTTTGGATAAAAAAAAGTAATGTCATTAAAAAAATTATTTTTATAGGCCTTCGGTATTCTAAAGGCGTTGTATATCATGGTCTTTCAATAAACTTTAATGTTGACCTAAATTTATTTAGAAAAATTAATCCTTGCGGATTAGAGGCTAATGAAATCAGCAGTCTCGATGAATTAGGAATTAATTATAATAAGAAAAAAATTATTAAAGATTTAAAAGAGTCACTAGAAACTAATTTTTGATAACGGGATATTGAATTTATAAAACTTGCCTAAATAGTTAAATTTCAAAGAAGTTGAAATTAAATGGAGTTTTTCATTCGTTTTATCAGTAAATTTCTTATCTCCCACAATTGGATTATTATTTAAATAAAACTGTAACCTAATTTGGTGCTTTTTACCTGTTAATAATTGGATAAAATACGTTGGTAAACTATTTAAACTATTAATTTTTCTATACCGTAATTTTAACGTTTTCTTTTCATTGTTAATATTAATAAGAGAGGAAGAGTTTTTTTCAAAGTGTTTATTGGTTATAGCTACATAATATTTAAAAATTTTTTTGTTTATAAATAAGTCTGAGAAATCACTTGCTACCATCCTATTTTTAGCTAATACCATTAAACCAGATGTATCTTTATCTAACCTATGGACTATATAAAGCTTAATATTTAAAAGAGACTCATATAAATCCTTAATAGAAGTTTTAACTTTTGAACCTCGTTGAGATGCGTAGCCAGCTAGTTTGTTTATTATGATAAAATAGTCATTTTGAAAAATAATATTATTTAATAAAATTTTTTTTTGATTTTCATTTATTTTTAATGAATCAAAGTTTGGACTTTCAGAGGTTAAATTATAATAAATATAAATAATATCGCCTTTAACTAGAGGTGTGTTCGATTTAGATTTTTTATTATTTATTTTAATTTTGTATTTTCTTATAAGTTTTTGGAGAAGCGATATAGGCACAAACTCAAAGTGCTTTAGTAAAAACTTATCTAAACGGCTATGATCTGATTCAACTTTAATGAGCAATTTTTAAACCTAATAAGTAAAAAATATAGAAGAAGATAAATGAAGTGAATATATTTAATACAAAATAGATTAATGCTTTAAGGAATGATTGATTTGATATTAAGCTATATAATTCTACATTGAAGGCTGAAAGCGTTGTAAAACTTCCAAATACACCTAAATATAGAAAAATATAAAATTGTCCTTCAAATTTATTGAAAAAGAAACCTGCCAAGGATGAGCCTAATATATTCACTAAGGTAGTTGATAAAGGAATACCTAAATAATTAAACTGAAATAAATAGAATAAATACCTAAGTGATGCTCCTAAAACAGCACCCGTCATAAGTGCCAAATAGGAATTCATTATGGAAAATTAATTTATTTTACAAATTGAATTATACTAGTATGAGCAAAGTCACCGAAACGATTACCTTTTTTGATTATTCTAGTATAACCACCATTTCTGTCTTTTTGTTGAACAGAAATTTCGTCAAATAGTTTTTTGCAAGCTTCTTGATTATTAAATAACTTTGAAAGTATATACCTTTTATTACTTAAACTGTTTACTTTAGCTTTAGTAACTAATTTTTCAATGAACGGTCTTAGCTCTTTAGCCTTTTCAGTAGTAGTAGTAATTGTTTCGTGTTTAATTAAACTAATAGAGAGATTTTTCATCAGGGCAAGCCTGTGAGAAGAAGTTCTATTAAGTTTTCTCTGTTTTAAGCCGTGTTTCATTATACTTTAAATGGATCCTCATACTTTTTAGATAGTTCTTCAATGTTCTCTGGAGGCCAACCTGGTAAATCCATACCCATTGACAAATTCATATTCAAAAGAACTTCTTTAATTTCATCTAGTGATTTTCTTCCAAAGTTTGGAGTTCTAAGCATTTCACCCTCAGTTTTCTGAACCAAATCTCCAATATAGAAAATATTATCATTTTTGAGGCAGTTAGCTGATCGAACAGATAATTCTAACTCATCAACTTTCTTTAAGAGGTTTTTATTAAATTGAGGCTCTTTTGATGATTGTAACTTTTTACGATCATCTTCTGAAGGCTCTTCAAAGTTAATAAATGGTTTAAGTTGATCTTGCAGAATTCTAGCAGCAAGTGCGGCTGCATCATCAGGAGATACTGTGCCGTTTGTTTCAATATCTAGAATAAGCTTATCGTATTCAGTGTCTTGACCAATTCTTGAGTTTTGGACATTAAACGAAACTCTTTTTACAGGACTAAAAGTGGCATCAAGCATAATTTGACCCACGCTTTTATTCTCATTGTCTTTATTCTTTTCAGCTGAAATATATCCTTTATTTACATCTAAGAAGATCTCTAAATTTACTTCTCTATTGGAGTCTAAATTCATAATTACTGCATCTTTATCAACTATTTCAACTTCTGGATTTTCATCAAAATCAGAAGACAATACTTCCTTCGGGCCCTTCACGTTAAGGGATAGTTTTTGAGTATGGTTGCTTTTAGAGTTAAAGGTAACATTTTTTAAATTCATAATAATGTCTGTTACATCTTCCCTAACACCTTCAATGGTTGAAAACTCATGTAAAACACCGTTGATTTTAATTGAAGTAATCGCAGTGCCTTGAAGAGATGATAAAAGAACTCTTCTTAGGGCGTTACCTAAAGTAGTTCCAAAACCCTTTTCTAAAGGCTCAATAACCACTGTTCCGAATTTTTTATTATCACTTATTTTATAGTCAACCTTGTTAGGCTTAACTAAAGTTATCCAATTATTTTCAATCAATTTATACTCCTACTAAATAATTATACTCTTCGTTTTTTCTTTGGTCTGCATCCGTTATGAGGAAGCGGTGTAACATCTTTTATGTTATTAATTATAAAACCTATATTTTGTAATGCTCTCAGTGCAGACTCTCTTCCGCTACCAGGGCCCTTCATCAATACATCTAACTTTCTAAGACCAACATCATAAGCTTTTTTGCCCGCAGCATCTGTAGCTACTTGTGCTGCATATGGTGTAGATTTTTTTGATCCTCTAAAACCCATAGCGCCACTTGATGACCATGAGACTGCATTACCGGTAACATCAGAAATAGTTACAATTGTATTATTGAATGAACTTTTAATATGAACAACACCGTTTTGTCCAAAATTCTTTTTTGATTTTTTTTTATCAGTTGTTTTTTTTTCGTTTTTAGCCATGTGTTAATAAATTATTTAGTTACTTTCTTTTTACCTGCAATAGCAACAGCTTTTCCTTTTCTTGTTCTTGCATTAGTGTGTGTTCTTTGACCTCTAGTTGGAAGTTGTCTACGATGTCTTAAACCACGATAACACCCTAAATCTTTAAGTCGCTTAATATTTTGTGAAACTACTCTTCTAAGATCACCCTCAACGGTATAATTATCTTCAATTGATTTTCTAATTTTTGCAATCTCATCTTCGGAAAAATCTTTTATACGCTTCGTATGATCTAATCCATTAGAAGATAAAATGTCCATTGCAAATTTTGGACCTATTCCATGTATATAAGTTAACGAAACAATAGCTCGTTTATTAACTGGTAAATTTACTCCTGCTATTCTTGCCAATTGAGATCTCCCGAAGCAGTGAAATTAATAAAAAAGTTTTTAAAAGTCAATACAAAATACCTTAATTTATACCAAGTTTTTCAATAATTTTTTGAGTAATTGACTCAATATTATCATTTGCAGTTATATTAATAATGGAGGTAAATTTTGTTAGTGTATTAACAATCTCCTCATGTGATTTCTTATATATGCCTAATCTTTTATCAAATACTTTATCATCTGCTCTTGTTTCTTCTTGGGTTCGTTTCGCAATTCTAAGTTTTAGTTCTTCATCATTGACTTCAAAGTTAATAATATGAATTTTTTCTTTAGAAATAATATTCATAAGTGCTTCAGCTTGGATTGAACTTCTTGGAAATCCATCAATAAGGATATCTTCGCTCCCTAGAGACTCTACTTTTTCTTTTAAAACGGAGATGACTGTTTGATCTTCAATTAAATCACCATTATCCATTTTTTTTTTGATATCCATACCTAAAGCACTTCCATCATTAGATTTAACCTTTAAAAGTGTGCTTACTGTTAAGATATTTAAATTTGGAAGATAGTTATCTTTTAAAATTTGAGCTTGGGTACCCTTCCCACAACCAGGAGGGCCAATAAAAACTATAACCATTTACTTCTATATAGTTTATTTTTACTTAACATCTTCTCGTATTGAGAGGAGAATAAGTGCGTTTGAATTTGAGAGAAAAAATCCATCGCAACTACAACAACAATAAGAAGGCTAGTTCCTCCTAAATAAAACGGCACTGAAAGCTTGGCAATTAGAAATTCAGGCATTAATGCTATCAAACCTAAATAAACAGCTCCCACGAATGTTAGTCGATAGATAACATGCTCTAAGTAGTCAGCAGTTTGTTCGCCGGGCCTGTAACCAAGGACAAAACCACCATAATTTCTTAAATTGTCTGCCTGTTCTTTTGGATTGAAAACAATGCCAGTATAGAAGAAAGCAAAGAAAACAATAAGTAAAAAGAAGAAAATCATATAAAGAGGCTTACCGTGAGCAAGGTAAAAACCTAGGCTCGATAAGAAACCATTTCCATCAGGGGAGAAATTAGAAATAGTATTTGGGAACAAAAGAAGAGACGAAGCAAAAATCGCAGGTATGACACCAGCAACATTCACTTTAATTGGCAGATAGGATGATTGCCCGCCAAAGACCTTATTTCCAACTTGTCGCTTTGGATATTGAACTAAAAGTCTTCTTTGTGCTCTTTCAACAAAGACGATTACAACTATGAGTAACAATAAAACAAAAATAATAAACAATATCGCTATTGCTGATAGCGCACCTGTTCTTCCAAGCTCAAAAGTATTGAATATTGCGAATGGAAGATTTGCCACGATACCAGAAAATATAATAATAGATATACCGCTACCAAAACCATGTTCAGTAATCTGCTCACCAAGCCACATTAAAAAGATAGTTCCAGAAGTCATTGTGATGACAGCTGATAATTGGAAGAAAAACACACTACCCAAAGTAGGGTCAACAGTGTCTGAAAGATTTAAAATACCGTTAGAAATTCCATAGCTTTGAAACAACGCCAATAAAATAGTTAAATATCTAGTATATTGCTGTATTTTTTTTCTTCCATTGGTGCCCTGCTCTTTTAAGGCCTTTAGGCCATCAAAGGAAGACTGCATTAAAGTCATAATAATAGAGGCAGATATATAAGGCATAACACCTAAGGTGAATACTGACATTCTCATTAAAGCGCCGCCTGAGAACATATCAAAAATACCTAGAATGCCATTTTGGTGTTGAGCGAAAATTTGCTCTAAAACTGCTGAATTAATTCCAGGAACTGGAATATACGTTCCAAGGCGATAGACTATAACAGCGAATAAAACAAAACCTAATTTTTTGAAGAGACCAGAGCTTTTGATTGCTTCGTTATAATCAATATTAGGAACTTTAGTGTTCATAAAAATTTAGTCTAAGCTATTGATCCGCCTAAAGTTTCAATTCTCTTTTTTGCACCCGGTGTAAATTTAAAATCTTTAAATTGAAGTTTTTTGTTAAATTGAAGAGAGTCGATTAATTTAACTGTTTTAGCCTGATCTTTTTTCTTTATAAAGCCGGACTCAATTAAGGTTTTCATATCAACAACTGAGTCTTCATTAAATTTATTGAAACTCACTAATGAAATAGCGATTACCTTAGATTTAATTTTTTTTAGTGAGTTAAATCCTCTTTTAGGGGTCTTTCGGTAGATTGGCATTTGACCACCTTCAAAATTTCTTACTGCTACACCCGATCTAGACTTTTGACCTTTATGACCTCTTCCCGCGGTTTTACCGAGACCGGAACCCCCGCCTTTACCTTTTCTTTTTCTTTGAGTTTTTCTTTGTCTAGTAAGTTTGTTAATCATCTTTTAATTTTCTCTTTTACTTATGACTGTGTTAATTTCTAGGTTTCTTCTAGCAGAAACAGTTTTTGGTGTATTGATCATTCTTAAAGCTTTTAAGGTAGATCTAACAATATTATGAGGATTTTTTGTACCTATTGCTTTTGAAACAACATCAGAAATTCCTAAAGCTTCAAATATTGCTCTTGAAGGTCCACCGGATATGATACCAGTTCCCTTTGGAGCTGATCTTAAAATAACAGTGCTTGAAGAAAATTTAGCTTTAATGTCATGGTGGATAGTTCTGCCTTCTCTTAAAGGAATTCTTACCATGGTTTTTCTGGCCTCTTCTGATGCTTTTCTAATAGCCTCTGGTACCTCTTTTGCCTTACCAGAACCAAAGCCAACTCTGCCTTGGCCATCGCCGCTCACAACTAGGGCAGCAAAACCAAATCTTCTTCCACCTTTAACAACTTTTGAAACTCTTCTTACAGAAATTAATTTTTCTATTAAATCTTTATTAGTACTATTTTCTAACATTAAAACGATAATCCTTTTTCTCTAGCAGCATCAGCCAATACCTTAAGTCGACCATGGTATTTATATGGACCTTTATCAAATTTCACTTCCTTGATGCCTTTTTCAATTGCTATTTCTGCAATTTTTTCTCCAACAATTTTAGCTATATCAAGTTTCTTTTGTCCGTCAGCTTTATTTATTTTTACAGAAGAGAATGAACAAATAGTCTTGTCATTTTCTTCAGTTAACACAGATGCGTAAATATGCTTAGAAGATCTAAAAACCAATAAACGTGGTTTTTTAATCATGTTTAACTTTTTTCTAATTCTTGTTTTTCTTCTGTCAGATCTAAGTTTTTCTTTAAGCATTATTTCTTCTTACCTTCTTTTCTGTATATTTTTTCACCTTCGTATCTAACACCCTTACCTTTATACGGTTCAGGTTTACGGTAACTTTTAATTTCTGCAGCTGTTTGGCCGACTAATTGTTTACTAGTTCCTGTAACTGTAACTAGAGTATTTTTCTCAACAGCAATAGAGATGCCTTCTGGGATTTTAAAATTGATATCATGGCTATAGCCTAATGATAAAACAAGTGTTTTACCACTGACGTTAGCTTTATAACCTGTGCCAACTAATTCTAATTTTTTTTCAAACCCTTTTGAGTTGCCAATAATTTCATTTTTTACGTTTGCGTATACAGTACCAAGCATAGCTTTGTTATCTCCTGTAAACTGTAATAAATTATCTTTCAGATCAACGTTGATACCATTTGGAATTACGGTTGAGGATTTACCTAACTTACCCTCAAAATTGATAACGTTGTTAGATAAAGATACTTTTACTTCATCAGGAATATTAATTGGGTTTCTTGCTAATCTAGACATAATTTAAAAAACGCTAATAAGCACCTCTCCACCAATATTTTGACTTCTAGCATCTGCATCAGTCATAACACCTTTTGAAGTAGACAGTATTGTTGTACCTAATCCACCAATGGTTTTTGGAATTTCGTTAACTTGGCTGTAAACTCTACATCCCTGTTTAGTGATTTTTTCTATTTTATTAATAAGAGGTGTGCCTTTAAAATATTTTAGGGTAATAGATAAATCTTTTTTCTTTTCTCCTAAAACCTCATAGTCCTCAATATATCCCTCTTTTTTTAAAACATTACAAACATTAGCGTTTAAATTAGAAAAAATAGCCTTAATAATTGTTTTATTGGCTTTTTGACCATTTCTAATTCTTGTAATCATATCTGCTAGAGTATCACTCATTTTACCAGCTCGCTTTCGTTAATCCTGGGATTTGACCTTTACCAGCCATATCTCTAATTGCTATTCTAGATAAATTGAATTTTCCATAAACACCCCTCGGTCTACCAGATAAAAAACAACGATTTCTATATCTAATTCTTGATGAGTTTCTAGGAAGTGCATCTAGCTTTATTTGAAGTTTAATTCTGTCTTCAAATGGAATTTCTTTATTGAGAAGTTGTTTTTTAAGATTTGCTCTTTTTGATTTTAATCTATCAATTAATTCTTGACGATTTTGATTTTTTTGTATTGCGCTTTTTTTTGCCATGGTTAGTTATAAAATGGGAAGTTCATTAATTTTAATAGTTCATATCCTTCTTTATCGTTTGTTGCTGAAGTGACAATAGTGATATCAAAACCGAAAAGGTTTTCAACATTTTCAACACTAATTTCAGGAAAAATAATATGGTCTTTAATGCCAATTGTTAGGTTCCCCTGTCCGTCAAAAGATTTTTTGGAATAGCCTCTAAAATCCTTAATTCTAGGCATTGCGATATTTACGAGTCGGTCATAAAACTCCATCATAATATTTTTTCTTAGAGTAACTGAGAGTCCAACAGGCATTCCTTTTCTAATTTTAAATGTAGCAATAGCTTTTTTTGACATTCTTACAACAGGGCTTTGGCCTGTTATTAAAGCTAATTCCTTTTTCATCTTTTCAATAGCTTTATTATCTTCTTTAATCGCCCCAATACCTGCATTTAAAATGATTTTTTTTAGTTTTGGAACTGCTAACTTGTGTTGAATATTTAGGTTTTTTGCAAGCACATCTGATACATTAAATAAATCTTGAAGTGAACTAGTCATTAAAATTTCTCTCCAGTTGTTTTTAATATTCTGATTTTTTTTCCATCTTCAATTTTGAAACCAACTTTTGAAGATTTTTTAGATTTGGCGTCATAAGCAAGAATATTTGAAATATGAATAGGCATCTCTTTATTAACAATTCCGCCCTTAGACTCTTGAGTGGGTTTTTGATGTTTCTTACTAACATTAATACCGGTGATTACTACTTTATCTATATCATTAATAACTTTAGATATTTTTCCAATTTTACCTTTGTCCTTACCGGTTTTAACAATAACTTCATCGCCTTTTTTATATTTTTTAATCATTATAATACCTCAGGCGCTAAGCTTACTATTTTCATCATATTAATTTTTCTTAACTCTCTTGTAACTGGGCCAAATATTCTTGTTCCAATTGGTTCATTTTGTTTATCTAATAAAACGGCTGCATTTGAGTCAAACTTAATCGATGTGCCATCTTCTCTTATTAATGGTTTCTTGGTTCGAACTATAATCGCTCTTTGAACTTCGCCCTTTTTAACTTTTGATCTTGGAATTGCTTCCTTAACTGAAACAATAATTATATCTCCAATTCTGGCATATCTTCTTTTAGATCCGCCAATAACCTTTATGCAGCTAATTAATCTAGCTCCGGAATTATCGGCTACTTGTAATTTTGTTTCTGTTTGAATCATGATTACTTAACGATCTCCCAAGATTTATTTTTTGATAAAGGTCTAGTTTCTTGAATTTTAACAAAATCTCCAACCACAATTGAGTTAGTTTCGTCATGGGCAAGATATTTTTTTGATACTCTAATAATTTTTTTATAAATTGGATGAGTGGTTTGTCTAGAAACTAAAACTGAAACAGTTTTATCTCCAGATTTTTTTACTACTTTTCCACTAAGCGTTCTTTTAGGCACTTGTTTTCATCCTCTCTTTAGTAAGCAATGAAGCAATTTGTTTTCTTATTTTCTTAAATTGTGATGTATCTGTTAACTGACCGCTTTTCTTCATGATACTCAAGTTTAAGAGTTCTTTTTTTAAAGTATTTAAATTTTTATCAGCCATTTAAAATTGATCCAATGAAACGAAGCTAGTTTTAACAGGAAGTTTAGCTGATGCAAGTTCAAAAGCTTTTTTTGCTAAATTTTTATCAACACCATCGATTTCAAACATTATAGTCCCTGGTTTAACTCTACATACCCATCTATCTATTCCGCCCTTACCTTTACCCATTCTGACTTCGGCAGGTTTTGCAGTAACTGGCACATCTGGAAAAATTTTAATCCATAATCGACCAGCTCTTTTTAAATATCTAGTTATAGCTCTTCTTGAAGCCTCAATTTGTCTTGCAGTTACTCTTTCTGCAGAGAGGGATTTTAATCCGTAAAAACCAAAAGATAATTCATAATTACCCTTAGCATTACCATGAATTCTTCCTTTGTGTTGTTTTCTATACTTGGTATTTTTTGGTAATAACATTATGAATTTACCTGTTCTTTTTCTTTATTAGAGTTTTTTTTACTTTCACCTTTAAACAGCCATACTTTAATACCGATAATTCCATAAGTAGTTAAAGCTCTAGCTGTTGCGTAGTCTATATCCGCTCTGAGAGTATGAAGTGGCACGCTGCCCTCTGAATACTTTTCTGTTCTAGCAATTTCAGCTCCGCCCAATCTACCACCACAAACAATTTTAATACCCTTAGCACCAAGCTTAATTGCAGATTGGCCAGATTTTTTCATAGCTTTTCTAAAAGCAACCCTTTTCTCTAATTGTCTTGCTATGGAGTCGGCAACAAGTGTGGCATCTGTTTCAGGTTTTTTTATTTCTTTAATATCCAGTGAAATATTTTTTTTGGATAGTTTTGAGAGCGAGTTTCGTAATTTTTCTATATCAGCACCTTTTTTACCAATTAAAATACCAGGTTTTGATGTATGAATAATAATTTTTAAATTAGCAGCTGCTCTTTCAATATTTATTGAGCTAATTCCAGCTGCTGAATAATTTTTTTCTATATAAGATCTAATGCTGTGATCTTCTTTAAGGAATTCTGAATAGTCTTTTTTTTCAAACCATGTTGACTGCCAGTATTTATTAATACCTATTCTTAATGAATTAGGGTTTACCTTCTGTCCCATTATACCCTCTCCTCTAGCACTACAGTTAATCTAGAAAAAGGTTTAATAATTTGAAAAGCTCTACCTTTGCTCATTGGTCTAAATCTTTTCATTCTTAAGCTCTTTCCAACATATGCTTCTTTAACAAATAATTTATCAATATCTAAGTTGTTATTATTTTCAGCGTTAGCCACTGCAGAATTAAGTGTTTTTAAAACTTCTTTGCTTACTCTTTTATTTGAAAACTTAAGTATATTAAGGGCAGAATTGATATCTTTTTTTCTTATATCTTTTATGACTAAGTTTAACTTTTGACAGCTAATTCTAATCATTTTATTAATTGCTTTAACTTCTTTTGCCATTACTTTTTACCTTGAACTGCTTTCTTATCACCTGAGTGACCCTTGAAGACCCTAGTAGGTGAAAACTCGCCAAGTTTATGACCCACCATATCTTCAGTAACATAAACTGGTATAAAAGATTTTCCATTATATACAGATAAAGTAACTCCAACAAAGTCTGGAATTATAGTTGATCTACGAGACCATGTTTTAATTGGTGACTTTGAATTTTCATCTTTAGATTTTTTTACTTTTTTATAAAGAGTAATATCAAAGTAAGGTCCTTTCCAAACTGATCTTGCCATTATTTCTTAACCCTTCTTGCTATAATCATTTTAGATGTAAATTTAATTTTTCTAGTTTTCTTACCTTTAGTTTTTAATCCCCATGGAGAAGTTGGATGTCTGCCGCCTGATGTTCTTCCTTCACCGCCACCATGTGGGTGATCAACAGGATTCATTGCAACGCCTCGAACAGTTGGTCTAATACCTAAGTGTCTTTTAATACCTGCTTTACCGATCTTTTTATTCTTATTATCTTGATTGGAAACTACGCCAATAGTGGCCATGCAGTCGCCATTTATTAATCTCGTTTCACGAGACGACATTTTAATCATAATGTATTTGTCTTGAACGCCAAGAACCTGTGCAAAGGCACCTGCTGATCTACAAAGTTTACCACCTGCGCCAGGTTTTAATTCAATATTATGAATTGAAGTACCAGTAGGAATATTTTTTATTTGCATTGAATTACCAGATGAAATTTCAGCTTTAGAAGAAGAAATTACCTTATCTCCTATTTTAATATCAGAAGGAGCTAAGATATACTCTTTTAGATCTTGATAATCAACTAGCGCAATAAATCCGCTTCTATTTGGATCGTATTCAATTCTCTCAATAGTACCGATTTTATCAAATGTATTTCTTTTAAAATTAATAATTCTATATTTTTTCTTATGACCGCCTGATCTATGTCTAATGGTTATTTTTCCAGTATTATTTCTACCGGAAGATGGTTGCATCTCTTCTGTTAATTCCTTTAAAGGTCTGCCTCTAAATAAAACTGACTTGTCAATCTTAACAGTTTTTCTGAAAGAAGGTGTAGTGGGTTTATATGTAATTAATCCCATTATTTTACTTTAGCTCCCATATCAATTGTATTGCCCTCTTTAAGAGTTACTATAATTCTTTTAAGTTCAGATCTACTGCCTCTTTGACCTTTGAAAACTTTTGGCTTACTTTTAACTTTTAAACTATTTAAACTTTCAACTTTTACCTTGTAGGTATCTTCTACAACTTTTTTAATATTAGTTTTATTTGCATCTTTTCTCACTTCAAAAACATATTTATTAAATTGAGAGTTAGCTGTTGATTTTTCGGTTATAACAGGTCTTTTTATTAAATTAATGTCCATTGTTTATTAGTTACCTATGAATTTACTATATAAATTAGTACCTTTTGAAATATATAACTGATCTGCTTTTAATGAAGTATGGATTGAGTAACTTATATCTGAATTGAAATAAATATTTTTATAATTTCTAAATTTTTTAGCTAAATCATTTTTGTTTAAATCTTTTAGAACAATTACTATTAATTTATTCATATTTTTAGACGCTAAATCTTTAACTGACTGTTCATTCAGCTTATCTTCATCAAAAGAAAAAAGTGATTTGTTATTGCTTTTGATAACAAGTGAAGATTTTAGTGCTAATTGGCTTACTTTCTTATTTACTTTAAATGATACAAGGTGAAATTTTGGTCCAAATGCTTTACCGCCACCTCTTCTTTGTGGGGATTTTTTATTACCTGCTCTCGC
>JAYPCO010000001.1:20056-66275 GCA_038124765.1 Alphaproteobacteria bacterium
GTGGTCACCTTATCCCCTAAATGACCGGCCATTTTTTTCCCTTTAAAAACACGTCCAACACCCTGGTTCTGACCGGTTGATCCGTGTGCACGGTGTGAAATTGAAACACCATGAGACGCTCTCATACCACCAAAATGATGTCGCTTCATAGCGCCAGCAAAACCTTTACCAGTTGATTTAGATTGTACGCATACCTTGTCGCCCACTTTAAATGCCGGATTGATTTCTGAGCCAATAGCTAATAATTCATCTTCTTTAGTTAGTCTTTGTTCTTTAATTACTTTTCTTGGTTCAATATTTTTTTTGTTAAAATCTTTTAATTGAGGTTTATTAAGTTTTTTAGGAGTGAGGTATCCTATTATATTTGCAATATATCCGTCTTTTTCAGCAGTTCTAGCTCCAACTACTGTACATGAAGTATAATCTAGTACTGTTGCACAAACTCTCGTTCCATTATCATTAACAAATGACGTTTGTCCAATTTTAGTTCCTAGTATCATTTTATTTTTTAATTTTTATATCTACATTTACCCCAGACGCTAAATCTAATTTCATTAAAGCATCTACAGTTTGTGGTGTTGGTTCAATAATATCCATCATTCTAATGTGTGTTCTTAATTCAAATTGTTCTCTACTTTTTTTGTCAACATGTGGAGATTTGTTTACAGTAACTCTTTCTATTTTTGAAGGCATTGGAATTGGGCCAATTACTTTTGCACCTGTTCTTTTTGCAGTTTGTAGAATATCTATTGAACTTTTATCTAAGATGTTATGGTCAAATGACTTAAGACGAATTCTAATATTTTGATTAATCATGTTTATGCTAGCTTAGATTTAATTTCTTCTTCTACATTTGATGGAACAACATCATAATGAGAAAATAACATTGTATAACTTGCTCGACCCTGACTCATGGAACGTAGATTATTAACATAACCAAACATATTAGCAAGTGGTACTACGGCTGTTACAACCTTTGCATTTCCTCTATCTTCCATTTTTTCAATTTGACCACGTCGTGAGTTTAAATCACCAATAATATCACCCATATAATCTTCAGGTGTTACAGCTTCTACTTTCATCATAGGCTCTAAAAGTTTTGGGCTAGCTTTACCAACTGCCTCTCTAAATGCAGCTCTTGAGGCGATTTCAAATGCTAAAACTGATGAGTCAACATCATGATATGCGCCATCATAAACCTCAGCTTCAAAATCGATAACATTATATCCGGCAATTACACCATTAAGAGATGCGCTTTTAATACCTTTTTCAACACCTGGGATATACTCTTTAGGAATATTCCCACCAACAACAGTATTAGTAAATTTTATACCTGAACTTCTTTCAAGTGGTTTGAATTTCATTTTTACTCTAGCGAATTGTCCAGCACCACCAGATTGTTTTTTATGTGTATAATCTACTTCAACTGCTTTAGTGATGGTTTCTCTATAGGCAACCTGTGGAGCACCAACGTCTGCTTCAACTTTAAACTCTCTTTTCATACGATCTACGATAATTTCTAAGTGAAGTTCACCCATACCTTTAATGATTGTCTGACCAGACTCTTCGTCTGAAGCAACTCTAAAACTAGGATCTTCTTGGGCAAGTCTATTAAGTGCTTGACCCATTTTTTCATAATCTGCTTTTGTTTTAGGTTCAACAGCCACTTCGATAACTGGTTCAGGAAATTCCATTTTTTCTAAAATAACGGGTTTTGTAGGTTCACATAGAGTATCACCAGTTGTTACATTTTTCATTCCAACTAAAGCTACAATATCACCTGCTTTTGCATCTTTAATCTCTTCACGAGTATTTGCATGCATCAGAAGCATCCTACCAATTCTTTCTTTTTGGTCTTTTGATGAATTTAGGATAGTAGAACCAGAAGTTAATTTTCCGCAATAAAGTCTTATAAAAGTAATTTGTCCGACAAAGGGATCAGATGCAACTTTGAAAGCAAGAGCTGCAAAAGGTTCTTCGGGAGTATTAGGAATTTGTATTTTTTCTTCTGAGCCTTCTCTTATACCTTCTACGTAACCGATATCTTTTGGAGAAGGTAGATAGTCAACTACTGCATCTAATAATGGTTGAACGCCCTTATTTTTAAATGCAGTTCCACATAACACAGGAACGAATTTGAAGCCAATAGTACCTTTTCTTATACATTTTTTAAGCACTTCAACTGAAATTTCTTTACCTTCTAGATAATCTTCCATAGCCTGATCGTCAGCTTCGACAGCCATTTCAATTAATGCTTCTCTTTTTTTTGTGGCTTCAGCTAATAAGTCTTCACTAATATCTACAATATCAAATTTTGCACCTAAGCTATCATCTTGCCAAATTATTGACTTAAAGTTAACTAAATCCACAACCCCTTTAAATTCAGCTTCCTTACCAATAGCCATTTGTAAAACTAGCGGGTTAGCACCTAACCTATCTTTAATAGATTGAATATTCATATCAAAATTTGCTCCAAGGCGATCCATTTTGTTACAAAAACAAATTCTTGGTACTTTATATCTATCTGCCTGTCTCCAAACAGTCTCAGATTGTGGCTCTACTCCAGCAACTCCGTCAAAACACGCAACTGCACCGTCTAAAACTCTGAGAGACCTTTCCACTTCGATTGTAAAATCAACGTGTCCAGGGGTATCGATAATATTAATTCTGTGATCATTCCAAAAACAAGTAGTAGCAGCAGAGGTGATAGTAATTCCTCTCTCCTGCTCTTGTTCCATCCAGTCCATGGTAGCGGCGCCATCATGAACTTCTCCAATTTTATGAGACTTACCAGTGTAGTATAAAACTCTTTCTGTAGTGGTGGTTTTTCCGGCATCGATATGAGCCATAATACCAATATTTCTATATTTACTTAAATCCATTACTACCACCTATAATGAGCAAAGGCTCTATTTGCTTCTGCCATTTTATGAACTTCTTCCTTCTTTTTAACTGAGTTTCCTTTATTTTCAAAAGCATCAATTAATTCATTAGCTAATCTTTGCTTTTGAGTTTTTTCATTTCTCTTTCTTGAATTTGAGAGTATCCATTTGAAGGCAAGTGCTTGTGCTCTAGAACTTCTTACTTCCATTGGAACTTGGTATGTTGCACCACCAACACGTCTTGATTTTACTTCTACTGAAGGTTTAACATTATTGATTGATTTTTGAAAATAATCTAAAGGATCATCACTTTGGTTTAGATTTTTTATTATGTCCAAAGCTCCATAAACAATCTTTTGAGCTACAGCTTTTTTACCACCAACCATAACTTCATTAATAAATTTATTTAAAACCGTACTTTTATATATTGGATCAGGTAATACGGGTCTCTTCTCTGCTGCTCTTCTTCTTGACATGTTTTATTAACTTAACTCTTAGGTCTTTTTGCGCCATACTTTGATCTACGTTGACGTCTCTTTTCAAGTCCTTGTGTATCTAATGTTCCTCTTATTATATGATATCTAACACCGGGGAGATCTTTAACTCTACCACCTCTAATTAAAACAACTGAGTGCTCTTGTAAGTTGTGGCCTTCACCTGGGATATATGCTGTTACTTCCTGACCATTTGTAAGCTTAACCCTAGCAACTTTTCTAAGAGCTGAGTTTGGTTTTTTGGGAGTAGTCGTATAAACTCTGAGGCAAACACCACGTTTTTGTGGACAAGCCTTAAGAGCTGGTACTTTATTTCTTTTAGAAACCTTTTCCCTAGATTTGCGAACTAATTGATTTATGGTCGGCATAGTCCGCAGAATATATTTATAGTAATTGTATTAGTCAACATTTATTTGGCATTTTCCAGTTGTTTTAGTAATGAATTGTCGCGGATTTTAGCTTCTTTTCGCAAAGCTCTAATTACGTTACCTGTTCCAGCAGGTATCAACTTTCCAACAATCACATTTTCTTTTAAGCCTGTTAAGTTATCAACTTTTCCATTGATTGCAGCTTCAGTCAAAACTCTCGTTGTCTCTTGGAATGATGCAGCTGAAATAAATGAGTTAGTTTGTAAGCTTGCTTTGGTAATACCTAAAATCATCATTTTATATTCAACTTCTTTTTTACCCTCTGCTTTCAAAGAGTTATTTTTTTCGATCACTGCGATTCTATCTACGACATCACCAGCTAAAAATTCACTGTCACCAGACTCTATTACTTCAACTTTTTGAAGCATTTGACGAGTAATACATTCTATGTGCTTATCGTCGATTAAAACACCTTGTAGTCTGTATACTTTTTGAACTTCTCTGACCATGTAGTCAGCTAATGCTTCAATACCTAGAATGTTTAATATATCACCAGGAGCAGGAGTGCCATCTACTATCATGTCACCTTTATTAACTTTATCTCCTTCATTGAAATAAATATAAGTACCTTTAGGTATTAAATATTCAACTGGTTCACCCGTTTCCGGATTAATGATAATTCTTCTTTTACTTTTAATATCTTTACCAAATTCAATTGTTCCGCTTATTTCAGCTAAGACCGCAGGGTTTTTTGGTTTTCTAGATTCAAAAATATCGGCAACTCTTGGAAGGCCGCCTGTAATATCTTTAGTTTTAGAAGAAGCTCTAGGAATTCTTGCAATAACATCGCCAGCATTAATTTCTTTACCTTTGTCAATATTTAAAACTATTCCTACACTAAGATCATAAGATGCAGAATTTTTAGAATTTTTAGTTTTTACTAAATCACCCTTTTCGTCTGTAATAAGTAATTGTGGTTTTAAGTCCTGCTTACCTTGGAAGCTTTTCCAATCGATAATTACTTTTGATGAGATACCGGTTGTTTCATCAAATCTTTCTATGAATGAAACACCTTCAACAAGATCTTTGAAGTCAAGAATACCTGATTCTTCAGCTATAATAGGAACAGTATATGGATCCCACTCTAAAATCAGCTGGTTTAATGATATATCAGCGGCATCCTTTACCATTAATGTCGATCCATAAGGCGCTCTAAATGTTGAGACTAATGTTTTATTAACATCATAAATTTCAATCTCAGTAGTTCTATTGATTATGATCTCATTATTGTTTTCATTTTTAACAGATCTTAAATTTTTAATTTTAATCTTTCCGTCACTTGGGGATTCAAAATTAGATTTTTCTGCTGATGAACTTGCAACACCACCGACATGGAATGTTCTCATAGTTAACTGAGTTCCTGGTTCTCCGATTGACTGTGCAGCTATAATACCAACAGCTTCGCCTGTATTTACAGGCTCTCCCTTTGCCAAATCACGGCCGTACGCTTTGGCACAAATACCGTTTACGCATCCACAGGTTATTGGAGACTTAATTCTAACAGATGTAATATTTTCTTTTTCAATTTTTTCAATTTCATCATGAGAAATATAATCACCATTTTTTAAAATAGTTTGACCAGACTTGTTCTTTACATCATCGGCAAGGAATCTGCCGAACACTCTATCTTTAAGAGGTACAGATACTTCTCCAGACTCGTAAATTGTATCGACACCTAATCCATTTGAACAAGTGCAATCCTTTTGAGTGATCGTAAGATCCTGCGCAACGTCTACAAGTCTTCTTGTTAAGTAACCAGAACTTGCTGTCTTTAAGGCAGTATCCGCTAAACCTTTTCTAGCACCATGCGTAGAGTTGAAATATTCTAAAACAGTTAATCCATCTTTGAAATTTGAAATAATTGGATTTTCAATAATCTCTCCGGATGGTCTAGCCATCAAACCTCTCATACCTGCAAGCTGCTTAAGTTGAGCTTCTGACCCCCTAGCACCAGAGTGTGCCATGATGTATACGGAGTTAATTTGATTATCTTTACTAGAAGAAACAGTTTTCATCATAGCTTTAGCAACTTTATCAGTACACGTTGACCAAAGTCCTACAACTTTATTGTATTTTTCTCTTTCAGTTATCAAACCTTCTTGATATTGATTTTCTAAACTAGTGACTTGTTTTTGAGTTTCTTGAATAAGTGAATTTTTTTCTTCTGGAACAACTAAATCATCTTTACCAAAAGATATGCCAGCTTTAGCGGCATACTTGAAACCTACATTCATTATTTGATCAACAAATATACAAGTGGCTTTCTGGCCTGTGAAACGATAAACGTTATCTAAAAGATTACTTACTTCCTTTTTAGTTAAAATTTTATTTACACAGTCAAAAGGTAAATCGTTACTTTCTGGAACTGTTCTATAAAGCAATACCCTACCCGGAGATGTTTTGAATTTTTTTAATTCATGTGTATTGGTATCTTTATTAAAAGTTTTAGTTCTAAAAAGTATTGGTGTGTGTAAATGGACAGATTTATTTTCTAATGCGAATTCTACTTCGCCCACATGTGAAAAATATTTTTTTGGTTCTTCGTTCTCGTTTATAAGAGATAAATAGTATATTCCTAAAACAATATCCTGACTGGGAACAATAATTGGCTTTCCACTAGAAGGTGAAAGAATATTATTAGTACTCATCATTAACACTCTAGCTTCCAATTGAGCTTCTAAACTTAATGGAATGTGAACTGCCATTTGATCACCATCAAAGTCGGCATTAAAAGCTGTACATACTAAAGGGTGAAGTTGAATTGCTTTACCTTCAATTAAAACTGGTTCGAATGCTTGAATACCTAACCTATGAAGCGTTGGGGCTCTGTTTAGAAGAACAGGGTGTTCGCGAATTACTTCATCTAAAATATCCCATACTTCAGGTCTTTCAGATTCAACCATTTTTCTTGCAGATTTTAGTGTGGATGCAAAGCCGTATGATTCCAATTTGTTGTAAATAAATGGTTTGAATAACTCAAGAGCCATCTTCTTAGGGAGACCACATTGATGAAGCATTAATTCAGGGCCAACAACAATTACTGATCTACCTGAATAGTCAACACGCTTACCTAATAAATTTTGTCTAAATCTACCTTGTTTGCCTTTAAGCATTTCGGATAAAGATTTAAGAGGTCTCTTATTAGTACTGGTTATAACTCGTCCTCTTCTACCATTATCAAATAAAGCGTCAACAGACTCTTGGAGCATTCTTTTTTCATTTCTTACAATGATATCAGGCGCTCTAAGGTCTAATAATCTTTTTAATCTATTATTTCTATTAATTACTCTTCTGTATAAATCATTTAGGTCTGAAGTAGCAAATCTACCACCTTCAAGGGGAACTAGAGGTCTTAGTTCAGGGGGAATGACTGGAAGTACTTTTAATATCATCCATTCAGGTTTAATTTTAGCTTTTTTGAAGCCTTCAATAACCTTCATTCTTTTTAAAATTTTCTTTTTCTTAGTCTCAGATGAGGTTGCTTCGCTTTCCTCTATTAATTTATTAACTTCATCTTCGAGGTTAAGATTTGAAAGAATTTCATGGACAGCTTCAGCGCCAATTCCATGCTTGAAAGTATCTTCACCAAATTGATCAATCGCTTCTTCTAATTCTTCATCTGTTAATAACTGATTTTGACTTAAACCAGACATTAAAGGGTCAATTACGATATGACTTTCAAAATATAAAACTTTTTCTAAATTTTTTAGAGTAATATCTAACGCAAGACCTATTCTACTAGGAAGTGATTTTAAGAACCAAATATGTGCAACAGGAGAAGCAAGCTCAATATGAGCCATTCTTTCTCTTCTTACTTTGGATAATGTAACTTCAACACCACATTTTTCACATGTGATGCCTTTAAATTTCATTCTTTTGTATTTACCGCATAAACACTCATAGTCCTTAGTAGGTCCGAAAATTCTTGCACAGAATAGACCTTCCCTTTCAGGTTTAAAGGTTCTGTAATTAATTGTTTCGGGTTTTTTTATTTCACCAAAAGACCATGATCTAATTTGCTCAGGACTAGAAACAGATATTTTAATCTGATCAAAGTTTAGAGTCTGATTATTAGTTTTAAATAAGTTAGTTAAGTCTTTCATTTTTATGCGCTCTCCAAATTCTCAGTAGGATTTGTTTCAATCAATTCAACATTTAAACCTAGTGATTTTAATTCTTTAACAAGTACGTGGAACGATTCAGGAATACCACTTTCAAAATTATAATCTCCTCTAATTAAGGCTTCATATACTTTAGTTCTACCGGCGACATCATCAGATTTGATAGTTAGTATTTCCTGCAATGTATTAGATGCTCCATACGCCTCAAGAGCCCAAACTTCCATTTCACCAAATCTTTGTCCACCAAACTGGGCTTTACCGCCGAGAGGCTGTTGAGTAACTAAACTATAAGGACCAATAGATCTTGCGTGAATTTTATCATCAATTAAATGATGTAGTTTGAGGATGTATTTATATCCAACTGTAACTTTTCTTTCGAACCTCTCGCCAGATCTTCCATCAAATAAATACACTTGGCCACTATTGTCAAAACCAGCTTTATCAAGCAATGATGTAATTTCTTCAGTATTTGTACCATCAAATACAGGGGTAGCAAAAGTTACTCCTTTTTCTAGATTACCAGCTAATTCAACGAGTTGATCATCATTCATATTTTGGATCTCTAGTGAAGAGTCTTTGTTTTGCTCATAGAAATTAGCCAAAGATTGTTTCAATTGGTTAATATTGCCTTCTTTACGTGCAAGATCTAAACTTCGAGAAATTTGCTGACCAAGTCCATAGGCAGCCCAACCTAGGTGAGTCTCTAAAATTTGACCGATATTCATACGACTTGGAACGCCTAAAGGGTTCAACAAAACATCCACTGGAGTTCCATCTTCCAGAAATGGCATATCCTCGATTGGAACGATTTTAGATATAACACCTTTATTGCCATGTCTTCCAGCCATCTTATCACCTGCTTGAAGTTTTCTTTTTACAGCAACAAAAACTTTAACTACTTTTAAAACGCCAGGTAAAAGATCATCGCCACTTTGGATTTTTTCAATTTTATTTTGAAATTTTTTATCTAACAAAATGACAGCATCATTAAAAATTTTCTTTTGAGAGTTAAAGGTTTCCATTGAAACCTTATCATCAACTTCAATCTTCTCTAGAAAATCAATATTTTTAGAATCTAAAAGACTTGTTTCTATTTTTGAACCCTTAGAGATGCCTTCTAATGATACATTAGAGGTTTTATTAGCAAATAAACTTATCAAATTTTGTTTATAGTTATTTTCTAAAATATTTTTTTCATCATCTCTGTCTTTTGCAAGACGGTCAATTTCAACTCTCTCAATAGCTATAGTTCGCTCGTCTTTTTCAACGCCTCTTCTAACTAAAACCTGAACATCCACAACTACACCTGAATAACCAGTTGGAAGTCTTAATGATGTATCTTTAACGTCAGCTGCTTTTTCTGAGAAAATAGCTCTTAATAGTTTCTCTTCAGGGGTAATAGGTGAATCGCCTTTTGGAGAAACTTTTCCAACTAGAATATCTCCTGGTTTTACCTCGGAACCAATATAAACAATACCAGCTTCATCTAAATTGGTAATACTCTCATCGCCAACGTTTGGCATATCTCTTGTGATTTCTTCAGGACCAAGTTTTGTATCTCGACATAAAACTTCAAATTCTTCAATGTGAATTGATGTATACCTGTCCTCATGCACAACTCGTTCTGACATGATAATTGAGTCTTCAAAGTTGTAACCATTCCAAGGCATAAATCCTACAAGAAGGTTTCTTCCGAGAGCCAATTCACCTAAATCAGTTGACGGGCCATCAGCAATAATATCGCCTCTTTGAACATAATCACCAATTTTTACAATTGGTTTTTGATTAATTGCCGTGCTTTGATTGGACCTTTGAAACTTTTTTAAATTATAAATATCAACTCCACTTTTGTCTTTGCTTATTGTTTTTGAGTCAGATCTTATAACAATCCTAGAGGAGTCAACTTGATATACATAACCACTATTCTTAGCAACAACTACCGCACCACTGTCGCGTGCAACTTTGGATTCAAAACCTGTTCCAACTAGCGGAGCTTCACTTTTAATAAGGGGAACAGCCTGTCTCATCATGTTAGAACCCATAAGTGCTCTGTTAGCATCATCATTTTCTAAAAAAGGAATTAGTGAGGCTGCTACAGAAACTAGCTGCTGCGGATTAACATCCATAAAATCAATTTCCGAAGGTTCGCAGAAGATAAAATCACCTCTTCTTCTACAAGAAACTTGTTCTTCAGCAAATTTTCCATTTTGATCTAAAGGACTATTTGCCTGAGCAATTGTATACTTCTCTTCTTCATCAGCGTTTAAGTATAAAACTTCTTTTGTTACTACGCCGTTACTAATTTTCCTATATGGTGTTTCGATAAATCCATATTGATTAATTCTAGCATAGGAAGAAAGGCTATTAATCAAACCAATGTTTGAACCTTCAGGAGTTTCAATTGGACAAATTCTTCCATAGTGAGTTGTGTGAACGTCTCTTACTTCAAATCCCGCTCTTTCTCTAGTTAGACCACCAGGTCCTAAAGCAGAAATTCTTCTTTTGTGAGTAATTTCACTGAGTGGATTTGTTTGATCCATAAACTGACTCAATTGACTAGTACCAGTAAATTCTTTAAGAACTGTCTGAATAGGTTTTGAATTAACTAAATCTTGAGGCATGATTGATTCAATATCAACCGTTCCCATTTTTTCTCTAATGGCTCTTTCCATTCTGACTAGACCAATTCTGTATTGATTTTCAATTAACTCACCTACAGAGCGGACTCTTCGATTACCTAAATGGTCAATATCATCTTTGCCAGCATTGTCTGTCTTCATGTCGAAAAGTTTTTTTGCAACTGCGAGAATGTCTGATTTACTTAAAACTCTAGTTTTATTATCTTTATTTAATGAGAGATAAGAGTTTAACTTAACTCTACCTACCTCTGACAAGTCATATCTATCTTCATTAAAAAACATATTCTGAAAAAGATAATTACTTGCTTCTAATGTTGGGGGCTCACCAGGACGTAAAATTTTGAATATGTCAAATAAAGCCTCTTCTCTTGAATTATTTTTATCTGAGACTAAAGAGTTTATTACACCAAGATTACCTGTTGCCTGATTAGCATTTATTACAGAAAATTCGTTAATTGAAAGTTCATTTAATCTTTCAAAAAATTCTTTACTTAAGATAGTCCCCGCTTCAGCGTATACAAGACCATTATCAAGGTTAACAATGTCATTTGATAAGTAAAAACCATACAAAGATTCTTCTTCAAATAAAAATTTATTTACTTTTTTATCTTTAATTTCTTTTAAAAGTTTCATTGATAGTTTTACATCTTTATAAGCAACAATTTCTTTATCGGTTGGATTAACTAGATTAAATGGAAGGTTCTTATATTTAAACTTATCTAAATCTAAATTAACTACCCATCCATCCTTATGCTTAGTAAATGAGAATGTTTCATAGAAATATGTTAAAATTTCCTGAGAGGTCATACCTGATATTTTATATATATCCGGCTCAACTTTGTTTTGTTTACACTCTTCTAAATATTTTTCCGATGCTTTAGATGGTAATGCTTGAAGAATAGTAGTAGATATCATCTTCTTTTTTCTATCAATTCTAAAGTAAATGTTATCTTTGTGGTCAAATTCAAAATCTAACCAAGAACCTCTGTAGGGAATTATTCTAGCGTTGTATAAAACTTTACCACTAGCATGAGTTTTGCCTTCATCATGATCAAAGAAAACACCTGGTGATCTGTGAAGTTGGCTAACAACAACTCTTTCAGTACCATTAACAACAAATGTACCGTTGTTTGTCATTAGAGGAAGATCGCCTAAATATACAACTTGCTCTTTTATATCTCTTAAAGATTTCTCACCTGTTTCCTCATTAAGATCCCATATAATAAGTCTAAAAGTCACCATGAGAGATGCAGAAAATGTAAGACCTTTTCGTCTACATTCATCAACATCATATTTTGGGTTATCTAAATAATAGTCGATATAATGTAGTTCAGACTTGCCTGCGTAGTCTTTAATGGGAAAGACGGAATTAAAGACTTCCTGAAGGCCAGTATTTGAACGTTCCTCAACTGATTTCCCTAATTGCAGGAATTTATCAAATGAGATTTTTTGAATATCAACTAAATTTGGTACCTCAATCGTTTTACCGATTTTACCAAACGAGTAACGTATTCTTTTTTTTTCAGTAAAGCTAAGTGGCATATGTTATAGAACCTATTTAATTAAATATAATTACTTAAGTTCTACTTTTGCGCCAGCGGCTTCTAACTGAGCTTTTAGTGCTTCAGCTTCTTCCTTCTTTACACCCTCTTTTAAAGTTTTTGGAGCTCCCTCTACCATATCTTTAGCTTCTTTTAAGCCAAGACCAGTGATTGCTCTTACTTCTTTGATAACGTTAATTTTTTGATCACCTGCTGCTGCAAGTACTACATCAAAACTATCTTTTGCTTCAGCTGCTTCAGCTGCTGGAGCTGCACCTGCAGCTGCTACTGCTACTGGAGCTGCTGCTGAAACTCCCCATTTTTCTTCTAAAAGTTTTGAAAGTTCCGCTGCTTCCATAACTGTTAAAGTTGATAAATCATCAACAATTTTATTTAAATCTGCCATTTAAGTCTCTCCCTAATTAGTCTTTTTTATTTTGTAAAATTGAAATAATGTCCTGATCCGGTCTTAGAAGTAATCTAACAAGTTTTGAAGCAGGCGCATTAATCAGCCCAACTATTTTTCCTCTTAATTCGTCAAGAGTAGGTAAAGTTGCAACCTTTGCTATATCGTCTTTTGTGTATAGCTGGTTATCAAAAAAAGCTACCTCTGCAGATAGTTTTTTTAAATCCTTTTCAAATTTTTTACAAACTTTTGCAGTTCCAACCGGATTGTTTGTAAATATTAAAAGTTTTTGTTGTGATAAGAACTCATTCAGCCCTTTTTTATCTTCACTTTTTTCAACAAATATTTTAACGATATTATTTTTGGAAATCTTAGTAACTCCATCATTGTTACGTATCTCAGTTCTAAATTTAATCATTTCTTTAACTGACATTTGTGAAAATGAAGCAATAAACATTGCGGAATAGTCTTTTGACATTTTGTCAAGATTTTCAATGTATTGTTGTTTTTGAGTTCTGTTCATTTTAAACCTCTAATTTAAGTCCGACACCCATTGTAGATGAGACATATACTGAATTTACAAAGTTTCCTTTTACTCCAGATGGTTTAATTTTTTTAATTTCATCAATAAAAGAAGTAATATTTTCAGCAATTTTATTGTTATCAAAGCTAATCTTACCAATAGCTGCGTGAATTGTTCCGGCCTTGTCATTTTTATAAGCAACTAGACCTTTATTAATATTTTCTATCGTGCCTTTGATGTCATTAGTAACTGTACCAGTTTTCGGATTAGGCATTAAGCCCTTAGGTCCTAATACTTTAGCAATCTTACTAACAACAGCCATCATATCAGGAGTAGCAATTATCACATCAACGTCGATTTTTTGTTGAAGTGAATTAACTAAATCGTCTCCGCCAACATGTTTCACTCCAAGCGCTTTAGCTTCTTCTGCTGCTTTGCCTTGTGCAAAAACTGCAATCTGTACTTTTTTACCCAAACCATGAGGGGGAACAAAACTACCGCGAACGTTTTGATCAGACTGTTTAGAGTCAATTCCAGTATTTATTGATACCTCAATTGATTCATCGAACTTAGAATATTTTTTTTCTTTTAAAATGTTAACAGCATCAAGAACTGAATATGATTTGTTGAAATTAATTCCTTCTATCTGTTTCTTTTTATTTTTAGATAATTTCATTAAACAACCTCCATACCCATTGATCTAGCAGAACCTAAGACAATTTTTGAAGCTTGGTCAACGTCATATGCATTTAAATCTTCTAGTTTTTCTTTGGCTATCTCTTTAATTTGAGCCATAGTAACTTTTCCCAGTGTAGATCTACCAGGAGTTTGACAACCTTTTTTAATTTTTGCAGCTTTTTTTAAATAAAATGTTACTGGTGGTTTTTTTGTGACAAAATCAAATGTTCTATCTTTGTAAGCAGTGATGACTGTAGGAATTGGTGCACCTTTTTCTAAATCTTTAGTAGCGTCATTAAACTGTTTACAAAAATCTTGAATGTTCAAACCTTTTTGACCAAGAGCAGGTCCAACAGGAGGAGCTGGATTCGCAGAACCAGCAGGAATTTGTAATTTGATATAACCGAGTATTTCTTTTGCCATGTTTTTTTTAGCCTTTTACCACCTGAGAATAGTCCAATTCTAAAGGAGTAGGTCTCCCAAAAATTGAGACGGACACTTTAAGCTTTTGTCGCGAACTGTCAACCTCTTCTATAATACCACTAAATGATGCAAAAGGTCCGTCTGATACCTTAATTTGCTCACCTACTTCGTATTCAAATTTTGGTTTAGGGTTATCAACACCTTCAGTGATGTCTTGCAATAACTTAGAGACTTCTCTTTCAGATATAGCGATAGGCTTATCTTTTGTGCCAAGAAAATTCGATACTTTAGGAACATCTCTTACTAAATGCCATGTATCGTCATTCATAACCATTTTGACTAATACATAACCTGGAAAGAATTTTTTTTCAGAGTTTACTCTTACCCCTCTTCTTACTTCAACTACTGCTTGAGTGGGGACGGAAACTTCACTCACAAGTTCTTCTAGTCCTACTTTAGCTGCTTCGTCCATAATTGCATCAGCAACTTTTTTTTCATAACCTGAGTGGCAGTGGACAACATACCATTTATGTGTATCTGAACTAGCTACCATTACCTACCCTAAAACAATTCTCACAAGAAAAGAGAAAAATTGATCAATCAACATAAGTATAATTGCAGCAATACTAATCACCACTAAAACAATACCTGCGGTAGTAAAAGTTTCTTTTTTAGAAGGCCAGGTAACTTTGGACACTTCTTGTCGAACTTCTCTTAAATATTTAGCAGGGTTAAGTTTCATAATGTTTTACTTTTGGCAGGAGTGGCAGGCATCGAACCCGCAACCTCCGGTTTTGGAGACCGGCGCTCTACCAATTGAGCTACACTCCTTCATAATTAGTAATGCTGCAGAGAATTTAATTAATCAAGAATCTCTGATACAACTCCTGAACCAACAGTTCTACCACCTTCACGGATAGCAAATCTTAAATTGTTATCCATAGCAATCGGTGCAAGTAGTTCTACTTCTAGAGTTAGGTTATCACCAGGCATTACCATTTCAGTACCTTCTGGAAGTTTGATTGAACCAGTCACGTCAGTAGTTCTGAAGTAAAACTGAGGTCTGTAGTTAGCAAAGAAAGGAGTGTGTCTTCCGCCTTCTTCTTTACTTAAAGCATAAATTTCTGCTTTAAACTTCTTATGAGGCTTGATACTTCCTGGCTTCGCTAAAACTTGACCACGCTCAACTTCTTCTTTTTTAGTACCACGTAATAAAAGTCCAACGTTATCTCCAGCTTCACCTGAATCTAATAATTTTCTGAACATTTCCACACCTGTTACGGTTGTTTTTTGAGTATCACTTAAACCAAGGATTTCAACTTCCTCACCTGGTTTAATAATACCCTGTTCGATACGACCAGTAACAACAGTACCTCTTCCAGAAATTGAAAAAACGTCTTCAACTGGCATTAAGAAAGGCTTATCTAAGTCTCTTTTTGGAGCTGGGATATATTCATCAACTTTGTTCATTAATTCAATAATTGAATTTTTACCAATCGCTTCATCTCTTTCTTCGATTGCAGCAAGTGCTGAACCTTTAACGATAGGAATATCATCTCCAGGGAAATCGTAGCTTGATAAAAGTTCACGGATTTCCATTTCAACTAAATCTAATAATTCGGGATCATCTACTTGATCTACTTTGTTCATATAAACAACTAGAGCTGGAACACCAACCTGTCTTGCTAAAAGAATGTGTTCACGTGTTTGAGGCATTGGACCATCAGCTGCATTAACAACAAGAATACCACCATCCATCTGAGCAGCACCCGTGATCATGTTTTTTACATAGTCAGCGTGACCTGGGCAGTCTACGTGTGCGTAGTGTCTTTTATCTGTTGAATATTCAACGTGCGCAGTTGAAATTGTAATTCCTCTTTCTCTTTCTTCAGGAGCTTTATCAATTTGATCATACGCAGTAAATGTTGCGCCACCTTTTTCTGCTAATACTTTAGTAATTGCAGCAGTCAGTGTTGTTTTACCATGGTCGACGTGACCGATAGTTCCGATGTTGACGTGTTCTTTCGACCTGTCAAATTTTTCTTTAGCCATTTAAGTTGTTACCTCTTTGTTGTTTTATTCTTTATAAATATTTTTTAATAATGTTTCTGGAGCGGGTGAAGGGAATCGAACCCTCGTAGCCAGCTTGGAAGGCTGGAGCTTTACCATTAAGCTACACCCGCAAATAGCGGGTAACCACTACAAAACATTCACAAAAAAACAAATCCTTGTGAGTTCCGATAAACTACTTATTTTTCTTTAAAATTCAATAGTAAAAGTAAAAAAAGTGGTGGAGAGAGTAGGATTCGAACCTACGTACACTTGCGTGAACAGATTTACAGTCTGCCGCCTTTAACCACTCGGCCATCTCTCCAAAAGTGGTTTTAAACAGAGGTTGATTAATAGATAATTGTCTTTGAAAGTCAATAGACTTAATCATATTTTACTGCTAATTAACAATTATGCTTATTTCTGGTCAAAACTCTTGCATAAGCTGTTTGATACACAGCTTTTCAAAAGTCAAAGAGATTTATATTGATATTGATAAAAAACATCTTTTTTCAAAGCTAATAGATCAATACAAAGCAAATAATAAGACTACTTACATCAAAATTAATGATCTAAAGAAAAGAAAGGGATTTAATGACATCAAAAGTCATGATGCAATACATATAATAAGAGAGAACTACTCTCCTAGCTCCTTAGGCGAAATAACAAAAAATAACAACGAAAACTCACTAATAATTATTGCTGATCAACTTACTGACCAAAATAATATCGGGAATATAATAAGGACTGCGCTCTTGATGGGCGCTGATGGTTTGATCGTACCAGAGCACTCCTCTGCACAAATGACAGGCACAACCTCTAATACATCATCAGGGGCAATTGAAGCCTTAAAGTTTCATATATCAAAAAACCTAGGAAGAACTTTAGAGCAGCTAAAAAAAGAATCTTATTGGATTTACTCCCTCGATATGGGTGGAGAGTTATTAGATACAGAATTCAAAATCGATAAAAGAGCAGCTATTATTGTTGGCAATGAAGGTAGCGGTATAAGAAAAAATATAATTGATAAAAGTGATTTTATAATATCTATACCACAATTAAAAATTATGGGCGTAGACAGCTATAATGCAGCAAACTCTATCGCAATAGCTGCTTATCATTACAGATTAAATATTAAATAAAATTATTGTTTATTAGAGTTATTAGTATATTAAATACCTTATTGCCGGCTTAGCTCAGTTGGTAGAGCAGTTGATTTGTAATCATCAGGTCGGGAGTTCGAGTCCCCCAGCCGGCACCACGCTACATCTCATTGATTATTTATTTTCTTTCTTTAAATTAGTTTTATAAATGAGTCTAGACGTTGATCAATTTGGAAGAAGTACTTCAAGCAATAACCCATCTGCTGATGATAAATCTAAAAAAATTTTGGAGTCCCTCTCTGAAATCAAACAACAATTAAGCGACAAGAATTACAATCCCAAAAAAGAACCAATATTACAAAACAAAAATCATAGTAATAAAAAAATGGATGAAAAACATAGTTCGCAGGATTTAGAATTAATATTTAATAAGATTGAAACTATCGAGAGAACTCTGAGCTCTATAGAAAATAAATTTACTCAAAATATTAACTTTAATGTAAACTCAGGTTTTCAAGAGAGAAATAATTCTATTAATGAAAATAGTTTATTTCACGCCTTTGACAGTCATTCAAGAAACAACAATATGAATTCACTGATTGTAGTTGATCAACAAACACAAAAAGGGTCATTTGCCAAACAGTTTTTCTCAATAGTCATTGGTATGACTTTATTTGCAATTTTAATTTTTGGGATTAGAGGTGAACTACCCTTTCCTGAAATGAATAATTGGATAATTTCTCTAATTAATTAAAAGCAACGTTTGCTTTTTGAACACTAGCCGCACTAAATTTGAATTCTGGAATTTTTCCAAAAGGATCTAGTTGTGGATTTGTCAAAACATTAGCCGCAGCTTCCGCAAAACAGAAAGGAATAAATACCATACCTTCAGGTATTTCTTTATCACTTCTAACTTTAATAACAATTGAACCCCTTTTTGTTTTCACTTGAACGTGTTCACCTGGTTCAATATTCATTCTTTTTAAATCCCATCTATTCATGCTAACAATTGCTTCTGGTTCAATATGATCTAATACAGATGCTCTACGTGTCATAGAGCCAGTATGCCAGTGCTCCAACAATCTACCAGTTGTAAGGATCATTGGGAAATCATCATCTGGTAATTCCGCTGGTGGAATTAAGCGAGCGGGAACGATTTTTCCTCTTCCATTTGCAGTTGGAAACTTCTCGTTAAATATAATTTCATTACCTGGCTTGTTAGGATCATCACAGGGATAAGTGACAGAATTTTCATTCTCTAAGCGCTCGTAAGTTATATTTTTTAGAGATGGCATTACTTCTGCCATTTCATTAAAAATATCCCTCGGATGTAAGTAGCTCCAATCTAAGCCCATTCTTTGAGCAATAGCTTGAGTAATCCACCAATCTTGACGCGCCTCACCCGGAGGCGGCACAGCCTGTCTACCTAATTGAACTTGTCTATTCGTATTGGTAAACGTGCCAGTTTTTTCTGCATGAGCTGATGAGGGTAAAATTACATCAGCATGCCAAGCAGTTTCAGTCATGAATATATCTTGAACAACTAAGTGATCTAATTTTGCTAAAGCTTCCCTTGCGTGGTTTTGATCAGGGTCAGACATTGCTGGGTTTTCACCCATTATATACATCGACTTAATCTCATCTGCTAAAATTTTGTTTATGATTTCCACAACAGTTAAACCTTTTTTATTATCTAATTTTACATTCCAAAAGTTTTCATATTTTGCATGAATTGACTCATTTTCAACAGACTGATAATCAGGAAATACCATTGGAATTAAACCGGCATCAGATGCCCCTTGAACATTATTTTGACCTCTTAAGGGATGAAGACCCGTTCCTTTTCTTCCAATTTGACCAGTGGTTAAAGCCAGAGCAATTAAACACCTTGCATTATCGGTACCATGAACGTGCTGAGAAACACCCATTCCCCAGAATATTATTGATTTCTCAGAATTAGCATAAAGTCTTGCTACAGCTCTTAATTCATCTGCCTTAATACCGCAAATTGATTCCATTTTTTCAGGAGAGAAATCTTTAATTTCTTCTTTTAATTTTTCAAAACCTTCTGTTTGACCTTGGATGTATTGCGCATCGTAAAGTTTTTCTTCAATAATAGTAAAGAGAAGTGCATTTAGCATTGCAACATCCGTGCCTGATTTAAATTGAAGGTTATGTGTAGCGAACTTACTTAAACCTTGTTTCCTTGGATCCATGATAACTAACTTGGATCCCCTCTTTACCGCTCTCTTTAAATAAGTAGCTGCAACGGGATGATTTTCTGTGGGTCTTGCTCCAATGACTATAATACAGTCTGAGTCAGAAGCGGCCATAAAAGGTGCTGATACCGCTCCAGAATTTACGCACTCCATAAGGGCGGCAACAGAAGAGGCATGGCAAAGGCGAGTGCAGTGATCAACGTTGTTTGAGCCAAAACCTACTCTTACCAATTTTTGAAATAGATACGCTTCTTCATTAGAACACTTTGCAGATCCAAACCCAGCTAAGCTAAACGGACCAAATTGTTCTTTTGTCTTTGTTAAGCCGTTAGCAGCAATTTCTAATGCGTTTTCCCATGTCGTTTCCTCAAAATAATCACTGATTTCAGAATCTTTAATTTGTATATTTGGATCCTTTGCAACACCTGGTTTTCTAATTAGGGGTTTAGTTAACCTTCCTTCATGATTAATGTAGTCAAAACCAAACCTACCCTTAACACATAAGCGATTTTCATTTGCAGGACCATTTTTTCCATCAACATATAAAATTTTATCATCTTTAACGTGTACTTTAGTTTGACAACCTACGCCGCAATATGGACATACGCTATCAACAATACGATCAGAATAATTTTCCCTAACTCCTTGGTCGTTTACGAGAGATGACTCCATTAAAGCCCCGGTTGGACATGCCTGAACACACTCACCGCAAGCTACACAGGTGCTATTTCCCATTGGATCATCAAGGTCAAAAATAACTTTAGCTGTTGAACCCCTATAAGCCATTCCAATTACATCGTTTACTTGGACTTCTCTACATGCGCGAACGCAAAGATTGCAATTAATACAGGCATCTAAATTTACACTCATCGCTTTATGTGATCGATCTATTTCAATTTTATCTTTTGATGGAAAACGACTAGTTTGCACTCCCATCTTTTCTGACCAGTTCCAAAATTTCGAGTCAGGATCAGGTGATTTTTCTTTTTCTGGTTGGTCAGCTACAAGCAGCTCAAATACCATTGATCTAGATTTTTCTGCTCTAGGAGAGTTAACCGTTACCTCCATACCCTCAGTTGGCTTTCTAATACAAGAAGCTGCGAGGGTTCTTTCCCCTTTAATCTCAACCATGCAGGCACGACAATTTCCATCAGCTCGATATCCAGGTTCAGGTGAGTAACACAAATGAGGAATTTCAATTTTGTTTTTTTTAGCTACATCCCAGATTGACTCTCCAACTTCAGCTAAATATTCTTTACCGTCAATTTTAAATTTAATTTTTTCAGACATTAATTTGTTACCTCATTGGGAAAATGTTTAATTACAGACAATAATGGATTAGGCGCTGCTTGACCTAAACCACATATAGATGCATCCATCATAGCAGACGATAGTTCTTTTAAAAGCTCGACATCCCAAGATGATTGGTTCATTAGTTTAAGTGCTTTCTCTGTGCCATTTCTACAAGGTGTACACTGACCACAGCTTTCATCGTGAAAGAAGAACATTAAATTTTTTGCAACATCTCCCATATTATCCTGATCTGATAAAACCACTACTGCCGCTGATCCAATAAAGCAACCATGCTCTTGAAGAGTATCAAAATCCAATGGAACATTATCCATGGATGCAGGCAGTATCCCACCAGATGCCCCACCGGGTAAATACGCCTTGAATACATGACCATCTTGCATTCCACCGCAATATTCTTTTATTAACTCTTTAATAGTAATTCCTGCAGGTGCAAGTTTCACGCCAGGGTTTTTAACTCTCCCTGAAACTGAAAAAGTTCTTAAACCTTTTCTTCCGTTTAATCCGTGACTATTAAACCAAACAGCACCTTTTTCTAATATTTCACGCACCCAGAAAACTGTTTCGATATTATGAATTAAGGTTGGACGCCCAAACAATCCTACTTGAGAAGGAAAAGGTGGCTTATGCCTTGGGAGGCCTCTTTTACCTTCCAAACTTTCCAACATTGATGACTCCTCACCGCAAATATACGCACCCGCGCCTCTTCTTAAATGAATCCTTGTTTTAATATTTAGATTATTATCCTCAACTGCTTTAATTTCTTTTTTAAGAAACTTAATAACATCCGGATACTCATCCCTCATATATATATAAACATCAGTTGCCTCAACTACCCAAGCGGCAATCAGCATACCTTCTAAAAAGCGATGAGGGTCTCTTGATAAGTAATGGTGATCTTTAAAAGTTCCGGGTTCTCCCTCGTCTCCATTAATAGCCATTAACCTAGGTTTATTTTCAGCACGAACAAATCTCCATTTTCTTCCAGTAGGGAAACCAGCTCCGCCTAGCCCCCTAAGTCCAGACGCTTCCATTTCCTCAATTATCTTAATGGGATCTTTTTTTCCCTCGAGGCATTCTTTAAGTAGTGTGTAACCTCCACCTTGTGTGTATTTTTCAAAATTAATAAAATCTGGTAAAACCGGTTTTAGATCTTCAGAGTTTATAGTATTTTGAATTTTATCAATAGTTGCATGTGGGATATGTTTTTTTCCAACCTCCACTACTGGCGCTTGATGACAGCGGCCCATACAGGGTGCTCGAACAACTCTTATTTCGTCGTTAGCGATTTTATCCTCTAAATTTTGCTGAAGGGATTGGCAACCATTTAACTGACAGGTTAAACTATCGCAAACTCTGATTGTAATTTTTGCGGGTTCTACATCATCATCTTTAAAGATATCAAAATGAGCATAAAAAGAAGCAACTTCATAAATTTCTGTTAAAGGTAAATTCATCAACTCAGCTAGAGCAGATAAATATTTCGGCTTTAAACATTTGTAGTTATCTTGAATTAAGTGAAGGCACTCTATTAACATATCTCTCTGGCGAATATAGTCAGAAGGGATAAGATTTTTTAATTCGTTAATCGATTGATCATCGACCTGTCTACCTTTATTAAAGGTTAAGGCCTTTCTTCTTCCAGATCCTGGATGAATTTTTTTAGAGCTATCCTGCATTTTTATTGAAAATAAATAAATTTGATTAAGTTACAATTATTAATGAATGATTAATTAATAAGTTTTACTTATTAAAGTTTCTTACAAATTTCAAGAAATTATCTTTAATAGGAGAAGGGCTCTTATCTTTTATAAAAACCATGCCTATTTTCTGAGATATATTAGGATCAATTAATTCAATAAAATTGACATTTGAGTCATAGTTAAAAGCCTTTGTAAAATAATGAGGCATTATAGTAGCAAAATCAGAACTGTTAACATGGGAAAATATATGAGTTAAAGAATTAGACTCTAAAAGAACATTAGGGTTAACATTAAGATTTTTGAAAATAGCATTTAAAATTCTTCTGAACTGATTTTCTTGCGAAATTAAACATAGATCCAATCCGTCACAATCTTTCCACTTAATTTTCTTTAAATTTTTGAGTTTTGGATTCTTAGTGATAAGAAAATATTTTTCATCATACAAAAAATATTTCTCCACACCCATAATAGGCTCATTTTCTAAATAGGTTACGCCAATATCAAGTTTAAAATCATGCAGTTGTTCATCAATTTTATTTGAAGACATTGAAAAAACTTCCAAATGAACATTTTTAAAAGATTTAATAAAATCATTAAGAATATGAGAAACATCCAATAAAGCTGATGGGATAACGCCTACCCTTAAGTTACCTGTTAAATTATTTTTAAGCTCAGAGGTAATTTGTTTAATATCATTATATTCTTTCACAATATATTTAAACTTTTCTTTTAATATTTCCCCCTCTCGTGTTAAGCCAATAAAATTCTTGCCTCTCTTAACTAAAGTAACGCCAATCTCATTTTCAAGGGATTTTAGCTTCATAGACAGAGCCGGCTGAGAAATATTTAATTTTTCCGCAGCTCTGTTAAAATGTTTTTCAGCATCTAGAGCTAAAATTATTTCTAAATTTTTAATTTCCATATTAAATTAATATAACTATATATTTTCTATGGAATATTATCTAGATACTAAAGGCTATGAGTGCCCCATTCCTGTTCTAAAAGCAAATAAATTCATTAAAAAACTATCAAAAGACGATATTCTGCACGTAGAAAGCGATGATCTATTAGCAAAGTTTGATTTCGAGAACTACTGTAAGGAAAATAAATTTAAAATAATTAAAATTTTAATCGAAAATAAAATAGTAAAGGTTACTTTTCAAATTTAAAAAAATCTAAATAGTCATTTCTATTTATTGAAGTTTGATTTTGATTACTAATAGCAATTCCATCAGCCTCAGATAAGGAAATTATTTTGGCTGAACCTTTTGAATTATGAGGGACTAATTTATTATTCTGAAGTTTTACCCTATAAAATTTAGTTATTTTTGATCTTTTTACATCCTCAAATAGGCATTGTTTTTTTTGTAAATGCAATTGTAAATCTCTATTAAATATCATCGAAACTAAAAACAATAAATTAATGCTGACGGCAAGGGGATTCCCCGGGAGTGAAAAAATAATTTGCTTTTTATTTTTGGCAAAAATTACGGGACGACCAGGTTGGATTTTCACATATTTAAAAATTATTTTTGAGTTCAATTCTAAATACTGAGATACAAAATCTCCTGAACTAAATGAAGACCCACCAGATGAAATAATAAGATTTAAATTTTGAAACTTTTTAAACAAATTTTTAATTTGTTTTTCATTATCTTTGACAATACCAAGATCATGTATTTTAACATTCCATTTTTGAAGAAAAGAAATTATTTGATATCTGTTTGAATCAAATGTTTGATGAGGTAGCTTTTTTTTTGATGACAGTTTAATAATCTCATCTCCAGTTGAAAAAACCCCCACAGTAATTGGATTAAAAGTCCATAATGATTTAATTCCAACAGATGAAAGCAGAGCTATTTTGATGTAATCAATTTTTTCATTCTTACGAACTAATACAGTATTTTTTTTTAAATCTTCTCCGACTTTCTTAATATCCTTGTTAGATATTTTTGATTTTTTTAAAATAATTTTATTATTTTTAATTACTGCATTTTCTAATGATATAAAATTACTAAAGGACTTGGGTATAATTGAACCAGTATTAATTTTATATGCACAGTTTAAATTTAATTTTGTATTTTTTTTTCCCGGAGTTAATAAATTGCTAGATATGGGTAAATCTAATAGTGATTTTTTATGAAATATATATCCATCTAACCCAGCAATCATAGCCTCCGGAAGATTTATTGGAGATCGAATAGTTTGGGCGCTTTTTAAGTTAATTGATGCAACTAGATTTCTTTTAGTTTTTTTAGTTTTAATCTCTGACTCGCTAATTATTAGCTTTCTGGCTAAGTCAAAAGAAATTAGTTTTTTATAATTCATTTAAAATCTCCTTAGCCAATAACTCTAATTGATCATGGGAAAAGGTCTTGATTGGATGGTTATACTTATCATCGGTAATCAAAAAATTCACATTATCTAGGCTTTTATAAAGGTGGTCTTTATTATTTTTGGATAAATAAACCTCTATTTTAGGTAATTCTTTATTGGACTTAAATCCCTCAAATATAAGCACATCACAATCATGGTTTAGTTGGATTAGTTGAGTCATCGAAATTTCAGGATTTTTTTTTTCCTCAATAAAGGCAAGTCTTCTATCGGAAACGACTGTGATTTTATCGCTACCAGCTTGTCTTATTTTGAAGCTATCTGTATTAGGTTTGTCTATATCAAAACTATGATGTGCATGCTTGACCACGCCCACTTTTAAGTTTTTAGATTTGAGTATTGTAACTAATTTAGAGACTACGGTAGTTTTGCCACTATTTTTCCAACCGATAACTGCTATTGTTTTCACAGGGTCACCATAATACAATCCTTGAGCATATGACAGAATTTTTAATTAAACCCAGCTTGAATAATAAAAAAGTTTATAAAATTAAAAAATCTATTAATGAGAATGGTAAGCTTGAAAATATTCCTGTAATTGAAGAAAAACCGTTAACTCTTTATTTAAATAATCAAGAAATTGTAACGATGATGACTATTGGGGATTATCCAGAGTATTTAGCTTTAGGGTATTTATATAACCAAGGAATGCTTCACAGTTACGGCGAAGTAACCAAAATTGAATACCATAGCGACTTAAATGTCGTTGTTGTAAGAACCAAAAATAAGACAAATTATGAAAAAAAATTAAAGAAAAAAGTAAATACTTCTGGGTGTGCTCAAGGAACGGTTTTTGGAGACCTGTACAGTGAAATAGAAAAAATTAAATTAAATAAAAAAATAAGCATTAGTCATCAGCAGTTAATATCCCTATCAAAAAAAATAAATATGGAGCCGAGTTTATATTTAAAAGTTGGTGCTATTCATGGATGTGTACTATGTGAAGTTGATAAACCTCTCTATTACTTTGAAGATGTCGGACGACATAATGCAGTTGATAAAATCGCAGGTTTAATTCTTCAAAAAAACATCAATACAGAAAATTTAGTTTTTTACACAACTGGTAGATTAACTAGCGAAATGGTCATCAAATGCATTAAAATGCAAATACCTATTTTATTGTCTCGTTCAGGATTTACTGCTTGGGCGATAGAAATTGCAAAAAAAAAGAATTTAACAATGATTGGCAGGATGAAAGGAAAAAGACTCAACATTCTGTCAGGTGAATTTAGATTTACTAATGAATGAAAAGATTATTTCCATAATTCTAACTGGAGGTAGGTCCTCGAGAATGAATTTTGAAAATAAAAGCTTTTTAAAAGTTAATGGCTGCTCATTCATAGAGACAATTATTAATTCTATAAAGACTATCTCTGATCAAATCTATATAAATGCCAATAAAGATTCAGATCAATATAAAAAATTTGGATATCCGATAGTTGAAGATAGCCACACAGGGCATAAAGGGCCTCTGGCTGGAATTCATAGTGTCCTTGAAATATTTAAAAATCAAGATGAGGAAGTCTGGTTTGCGGTTTTCCCCACAGATGCACCTATCATCAATCTCAAGATTTTTGAATACTACAATAAGATAGATAAAAAAAATTGCCGATGTCTAATCTCTAAAATAGATAATATTATTGAGCCAATGTTTTCAATGTGGTCTTCAAAATGCTTTGAACATCTTGATTATATTTTAAAGAATAACGATGGTTACAAAATAATGAAATTTGCTGAAGAAATTAAATATAAATTTGTAGAGTTCAAAAGAGAAAAAGAATTGGAGTTTTTTAATGTCAACAATTTTGAAGACTATGAAAAGTTACAATTACTTATGAAAAGTAAGTAATTCAGTTCCGGTATTATTTAAACTGCTTTTTTGAAATTTAAATCCTTTTGCTTCAAAGAAAGGTACAAGATCATGAAAATTTAAATAAGAAAATGCAGGAATTCCTGAATTAAATTTTAAAGGTTCAACCGTGATATAGATTTTAGATAATAGCTCAGCATAAAAGAAATAATCATGAACCTTCGTACCTCCTAATACTAAAATATCGCTGCTAAATTTTTTCTCGAAATCACTCCACTGGCAATAATCCGGGTTAAAATAATACTGATTATTTTTATTTTCATCGATCAAAGTAATAACATTAACTTTTCTTGTAAATACAACTCTCTTTCTATCAAAGTTAGGGTGCAGTTCATGTGTAGTCCTTCCCATAACTTGCCAATCATGCATGCTAATTAAATTGTTAAGATGATTTTTATCTTCCTGAGAGGTCCAATTGAAAGGGTTGTCGTTTGGTCCCTTTGCTATATATCCATCTTGCGAACAGGCAAAAGCTAATGTGTATTTATTCATTAATTTTAATTTTGATTTTTAAGTATATTATCAGCATATAGTTCTAAGATGAATTTTTACCTTCCAATCGCAGAAATTTCTATAAATATTTACCTTTTGATCTCTTTGGGTGTAGGTATTGGTTTTATTTCAGGAATATTTGGAATTGGTGGAGGTTTTATTTCTTCCCCATTGTTAATCTTAGTTGGCGTTCCCCCAGCTGTTGCTGTTGGTACTACAACTGTACAAGTGTTTGCTTCTACCTCAACAGGGTTTATTAACCACTATCAAAAAAAGAATGTCGATTACCAAATGGGGTTAATCATGATTATAGGAGGTTTGATAGGCACACTATCAGGCGTTTTACTTTTAAAAAATTTAAAAAACTTTGGGGTGATAGATAATTATTTAAATTTTATCTATGTGACCCTTCTTCTTGCAACATCTTTTTTCATTTTATATGAAACTGCCAAAATAAATTTTTTTAATAAAAATAAAAAGTTTAAACTGCATAAGCATTCATGGATACATGGGCTTCCATTAAAATTTAAATTTAGAAAATCAAAATTATATATAAGTATTCTAGCTCCCCTAGCAATTGGATATCTAATAGGTTTGCTAACTGGACTAACAGGAATTGGTGGAGGTTTTATTTTAATTCCATGTATGATTTATATTTTGGGAATGACTACAATTTCTGTTATTGGCACATCTCTTTTTAATATAACACTAGTTTCTCTAGCATCGTTATTTCTTCAAAATTATTTCAATCAAAATATTGATTTTATATTAGCGCTATTTCTCATTGTTAGCAGTTCTCTGGGTGCATCAATTGCAACAAGATTAGTTGATAAATTTGATCAAGAGTATTTGAAAATTATATTTGGATTATTTTTAATGATTATCGCATTTTTACTAGTATATGAATTAGTTAGAACGCCAGAAAATTTATTTACAATTGACTATGTATAGATTTTTCTTCTTTATTGTTTTACTAAAAGTTTCCCTAGGGTTTTCTTCTAATTTTTCATTAGATAAATTTAACATAGAAATAAACTCTAATTTTTTAGGAGAGGAAGTAATTATATTTGGAAAAAAAGATCCCGAGAATGAAATTATAATTATCTTTGAAGGAGAAAAAAAAGACGCCTTTTTGAATATTAAATCAAAAAACAATTTACTGTGGAAAAGTGACTTATTAAGTTTAAATGATACACCAAATTTCTTTGCAATTTTCACCGCACCTAAAAAATCGCTTAATGAAATTTTTTTAATATCTGAAATAAAAAATAACCACTCACTAATCAGCGATCACACTGAGAGTTTATATAGAATACGAAGTGCAATGTTCGCAAAAGAATTATTTTTTGAAAATAACCTTACGGAACTTGATGGCGATTTATTTATCAATAAATTTCAGATACCTGATAATATTTCTGCTGGCGATATAGATATTCATCTATACGAGGTTAATAATAATATTTTAATTAATCATTCGATTAAAAAATTAAAAATTCAAAAAAAAGGAATTTCCCATGAACTAGAAACTTTATTAAAGTCTCATTCTTTAATCTATGTTTCAATATTGGTTATATTTTCAATCTTTTTTAGCGTATTATCTAACTTTATATTTAGAAAAAAATGAAAAAATTAAATAATAGAAATTATTTTGTAGTTATTGATCAGAGCGAAGAGATGTGGACGGCTGTAAAATTCGCAATCAAAAGAGCCAAATCTACTAAATCTAACATAACAACAATTAGTTTTTACCAAAACATTACAGAAGAAATATTATTGGCTGTTGCAGCAGAAAATATTATCAATAAAGATCAAATGAATATTGAAAAACAAAAACATAAAGAAATTCATCAATACATTTTTGAGAAATCAAAAATAAAAGCAAAATCTGAAATCTTTATGATTAGTGAAATTGATAATTTTATCGAATTTTTAAATGATTACTCATCTAATTCTACGATTGTCTTGGCCACTAGTAAGGATATTGGCAAACCGGGGCCATTAATAGATAAGCTGATTTATGAAAAATCTAACACCCTTCATTGTCCTTTGGTTATAATTAACGGCAGTCTAAGCGATCAAGAAATAGAAAAAATAATTTAACTGAATAAAAGAGAATTCAAAATCTGCCCTATTTGCCTGAGACCATTTAATTGGAGAAAAAAATGGGAAAAGGATTGGAATGATGTTAAATATTGCTCTGAAAAATGTCGAAGATCCAAATCAAAAAAACAAGCCATAAAATAGCAGACTTATTACTTCGTATTGGCTGCGTAAATATTAATTTCAAAAAAAAATTTACTTTAACCTCAGGTAAAAAAAGTCCAGTTTACGTTGACTGTAGAAAATTAATTTCATTTTCAAAAGAGAGAGAACTGGTTGTAAATGAAATGTCCAAGCAAATTAAAAAAAAATATAAGAATAAACCAATTGTTGTAGCGGGAGGTGAGACGGCCGGAATTCCATATGCAGGGTTTATTTGTCAAAAAAATAAAAATTCTATGATTTATATCAGAAAAAAACCCAAAGGTTTTGGTAAAGGCAAACTAATAGAAGGTGAATTTAAAAAAAATTCAAAAGCTATTTTGGTAGAGGATATGGCAACCGACGGTGGGAGTAAGGTTTTTTTTATAGATGCTCTTAGAAAGAATAATTTAAAAGTGTCTGATATTTTTGTCGTCTTTTTCTATGATATATACCCTCAAGCATTAGAGAATTTATCTAACATCAATGTCAATTTGAACTTTTTGGCTACATGGAAAGATATTCTATACGTGGCACCAAATTATATTTCTAAACAAGATCACAAAAAACTTCAGGATTATTTAGAGAGTATCAGCAATGGATAATAAAATTATTGGAATTGTCTCTGGAGGGTTTGACCCCATTCATCCCGGTCACATCATGATGATGGAGGAGTGTTTAAAGTTTTCTAATTATGTCATAGTCGGTGTAAACTCTAATCAATGGTTGATTAATAAAAAAGGTAATTTTTTTATGGACATCAAACATCGCTTATATGTAGTTCAGAAACTAGGGTGTGTAGATGAAGCAATTGAGTTTGATGATGATGAAAAAGGAAGTGCCAATAATCTATTAATTAAAGTTAGAAATAAATTTCCAAATAATAAAATCATCTTTGCCAATGGAGGAGATAGATCCGATACCTCTAAAATTCTTGAATATGAAACTGCTCAAAAAAATAACATAGAATTAAAATTTGGAGTTGGCGGAAATCATAAAGAGTCTTCTAGTTCAGACTTATTAAAAAGATGGGAAGAGTACCTAAGGGATAAAAATAAACTTTAGGGATATAAGTTATAGTAAATCCAGCTACCATTCTTTAATTCATAAATTTCTCTTTTATGAATGCGATGAGGCATATCCTGCCAGAATTCTATTTTTAAAGGCTTTACTATAAAACCACCCCAATAATCAGGTCTAGGAAACGCACTCCCCTCTGGATACTTTAATTTAATTTCTTCTATTTTTCTTTCTAGCAACTCTCTTGACTCTAAAACTGATGATTGATTTGATGCCCATGCACCTACTCTACTAAGATAGTGTCTAGAATTGAAATAATTATCAGATGTCACACTAGAGACTTTTTCAATTTGCCCCTCGATCCTTACCTGTCTTAATAAAGATTTCCAGTGAAAATTTAAGCACACATTAGGGTTACTTTGAATGTCTTTGCCTTTATTGCTTTCATAATTTGTATAAAAAACAAAGCCATTATCATCAAAATCTTTTAGCAAGACCATTCGGGAATGAGGAGAGTCATTCGATATAGTAGATAGACACATCGCATTGGGATCATTTATCTCCTTTTGTGAGGCAAGATTAAACCACTCCTCAAAAAGAATTATTGGATTTAAATTTTTATCTGACATGCTATTTGTATTATAATATTAATTAATCAATATGGATCTAAAAAATAAAAAAGGACTTATCATGGGCGTGGCTAATGATAAATCAATTGCTTGGGGAATTGCCCAACAATGTTCAAAATTTGGTGCAGAACTTGCCTTTACTTATCAAAATGACTTATTACTTAAAAGGATTGAGCCTCTAGCAAAATCTGTTAATTCCGATTTTTTAGTTCAATGTGACGTGAGTAGCGAGGGGTCAGTTAAAGAAACTTTTGAAGCGGTTAAAAAAAAATGGGGAAGATTAGACTTCTTTGTTCATGCAGTTGCATTTGCAGATAAAAATGAGTTAAGAGGTAAGTATGTGCAAACTTCCAAAGAAAATTTTTTAAATAGCTTAAATATATCCTGCTATTCTTTTACAGAGTCTTGTAAATATTGTTACGATTTAATGGATAATGGTGGAAGTATTTTAACTTTAACATACTACGGTGCAGAGCAAGTGATGCCCCATTATAATGTTATGGGTGTAGCTAAATCTGCGCTCGAGGCATCAGTCAAATATTTAGCTGTAGATATGGGAGACAAAAATATACGCGTAAACGCTATATCCGCTGGCCCTATTAAAACTTTAGCCGCATCTGGAATTGGCGACTTTAGGTTTATCTTAAAGTGGAATGAATTGAATTCTCCTTTAAAAAGAAATGTAACACTCGATGATGTTGGTAATACTGGAGCTTATTTACTTAGTGACTTATCTTCTGGTGTTACGGGCGAAATACACCATGTGGACTGTGGTTATCATACTGTTGGTATGGTCGCTGTAGATGAAGCAGAGGGCGTTGCAAATTTATTAAATGAATTTAGTAAAAAATAACTAATACCATGTCCCATAATATTTTTGGAAATCTGCTTACTTTCTCTACTTGGGGTGAAAGTCACGGTGAAGCGATTGGTTGTGTAGTAGATGGTTATCCAGCAAATATTGATATTGATTTATCCTTCATTCAATCTCGTTTAAATTTAAGACGCCCCGGACAATCAAAATTTACCACTCAAAGAAACGAAAAGGATGAAGTCCGGATTTTATCTGGCGTTTTTAATGGGAAGTCTACTGGCGCCCCTATCTCGCTTATTATTTATAACACAGACCAAAGAAGCAAAGATTACTCAAGTATAAAAGATAAGTTTAGACCTGGTCATGCTGATTTCACTTACTTTATGAAATATAAAAACTTTGACTACCGTGGAGGCGGTAGGTCAAGTGCTAGAGAAACTGCCATGAGAGTAGCAGCGGGAGCACTTGCTGAGATACTAGTCAATAAAATTACAAAAAACAAAATTCAAGTTAGCAGTGCCGTAACCCAAATTGGGAATATTAAAACTGACACTTCTAAATGGAATGAAAAATTTATTAATACCAATCCCTTTTTCGCTCCTAATAAAAATACAATAACCGAATGGGAAAACCTAATCTTACATCATAGAAAAAATGGTTCCTCACTGGGTGCTATTATAGAGGTTAGAGTAAAAAATCCCATAGTAGGTATTGGTGAACCGATTTATCAGAAACTAGACTCTGAACTTTCAAAGGCAATAATGACAATCAATGCAGTTAAAGGAATAGAATTTGGATCTGGTTTTAATTTAGTTAATTTAGATGGCACCAATGCCTCTGATCAAATGACTGTTAAAAATAAAAAAATTAGTTTTGATACAAATCACGCTGGAGGAATACTTGGTGGTATATCCTCCGGTCAAGATATTATTTTTAGATATATAGTTAAACCGACTAGCTCTGTTTTATCTGAAAAGAAAACCATCACCAATAAGCTAAAAAATTCTACAATTAAAACAATTGGCAGACATGACCCTTGTGTTGGAATTCGCGCTGTCCCTGTTGGTATAGCAATGACCTATTTTGTTTTAGCTGATTTATTATTAATTAAAAATTCTAAATTAATTTAATATTTTTAAAACTTTAGATAAAATTTGATTTACGCTGATACCAGATTGTGAATATTGATCGTTGATATCAGATTGATCTATAAATTCATCCTTCATAAAGAAATTTAATATTTGAACGGAATAATTTTTATTTAAAAGGAAATCATTAACTTGACTGGAAAAACCCCCTATGGAATTTTCTTCAATAGTAATAAAAATATCATGATCTTTGGTTAATTTTTGAATTGTATTTTTATCTATCGGCTTAGCAAATCTCATATCAACAACAGTCGATTGAATTTTTTTTAAACGCTTTAATTCATTAGAAACTTCAATTACTTGATTTATTCTTGTTCCAAGACTTAAAAATGCAACCTTACTGCCCTTAATTATAGTGTTTGACTGACCAATATTAATTTTTTTAAAACTAGAGTTTTCATTATAATTACCGGCTAAATCTCTTGGATATCTAATCGCTGAGGGAAATGAATTCATTGTGAGTGAGGTAAAAATCATATTCTTTAATTCCTCTCCACATGAGGGCGCCATTACAACAAAATTAGGTAAGCAGCAAAGGTAGGTTAAATCAAAAGAACCCGCATGCGTTGCACCATCAGCGCCCACATAACCAGATCGGTCGATTAAAAATCTCACCGGTAGAGATTGGATAGCAATATCATGTACAACTTGATCGTAGGCTCTTTGTAAAAAAGTTGAGTATATTGCAACATAGGGTTTAATTTTTTCTGTGGCCATACCTCCTGCAAACGTAACTGCATGTTGCTCTGCTATACCTACATCAAAAAATCTTTCCGGATAAAGTTCTTGGAATTTATCAAGACCAGTGCCAGAAGGCATAGCTGCAGTAATAGCTACAACTTTTTTATCCTTTTTAGCTAAATTCGATAGGGTTTCTCCTACAACATGGGTAAAGGTTTTATCTTTTGATTTATTTTGTGTGCCAGTTTTAATATCAAAACTACTGACACCATGGAACTTATCTTTTGAATTTTCAGCTGGCGCATACCCTTTCCCCTTTTGGGTAATAAGATGCAAAAAGACAGAACCGTGAAGCTCTTTATTTTTGAATTTTTTAAAAAGTTGAACCAATAACTCTAAGTTATGGCCATCTATAGGGCCTATATAATTAAGGCCTAAATCCTCAAATAAAGTATTTCCTGTGAGGTATCCTTTTAAATAACCTTCAGTTTTTTTTGCAAAATCACCTACTTCCTCTGGGAGTTTTTTAGTAAAATTTTTAACAACATCTCTTAAGTTTTCATAAGTTTTAGAGCTCAATAATTTAACAAGATACTTGCTCATCGCACCGACTGGTTTAGCAATAGACATCTCATTATCATTCAAAATAATCAGTGAATTCTTATTTAAATGACCAAGGTTATTTAAACCCTCAAATGCCATTCCAGCGCTAATAGCACCATCACCAATAATGCTTATTACATCAAAATTTTTATTGAGTAAGTCTCTAGCTGAAGCTATACCCAGATTAGCTGAGATGGACGTGGAGCTATGAGCTGCGCCAAATGGGTCAAATTTGCTTTCTGATCGTTTTGTAAATCCCGAGAGACCGTTTTTTTTTCTAAGAGTATGAATTTTAGTTTTTCTTCCAGTTAAAATCTTATGCGGGTATGATTGATGACCTACATCCCAAATAATTTTATCCATTGGGGTGTCAAAAACATAATGCAGTGCAACTGTTAGCTCTATTACACCTAAGCTAGCACCTAAGTGCCCACCTGTTTTAGAAACAGTATCAATGGTAAAATTTCTTAGCTCGCCACAAAGTGACGATAATTCTTTTAAATTTAACTTTTTTAAATCACTAGGGTAATTAACTTTATTAAGATACCTCATAAAAAAATTAATTGAATTCTTCTAGGGAGAGATCTTTATTTTTTTTTACAATCTTATCAATTTTTAGCTTGGCGTTTTTTAATTTTTCTTCACAAAAATCTTTTAACTCAACTCCTTCTTCGAATAATTTAATACTATCCTCTAAAGGGGTGTTTTCATCTTCTAAAAGCTCTGAAATCTCTTCTAGTCTTTTGAGAGCAGATTCAAAAGATTTCTCATTTTTTTTATTCATCTGAATATCTATTTAATACTTTTAAGTGGTTATTTAAACCATTATATAAGCCCTTCATGTCATACCCGCCTTCTAAAACTGATATTATGGGAATATTATTTGCAAATTTTTCTACAATTTTTTCGGTTACCCAAAAAAAGTCCTCATCTTGAAGGTTAATAGATGCTAGAGGATCTAGTTCATGAGCATCAAAACCTGCAGAAAAATACACTAAATCAAAATGTTCATTTATCTTATCTATTATTTTAGCACTAAAAAGATCTTGAAATAATTTTGAGTCACAGCCACTAGGTAAAGGGCAGTTAAATATATTCCCCAATCCAACCTCCTCCTCGCTTCCGGTGCCGGGATAAAATGGATATTGATGAGATGAGGCATAAAATATGTTAGGTTCGTTTTCAAAAATATGTTGGGTTCCATTCCCATGATGCACATCAAAATCTACAATTAAGATTTTATTAAATTTTTTGCTCTCAAGTGCGTATTTAGCTGAAATGGCAACATTATTAAAAACTCCAAAGCCCATAGCTTTACTAAATTCTGCATGGTGACCAGGAGGACGATGAGCACAAAAATAAACAGATTTTGTCTCATTTTTTTCAATAATTTTTCTTACAGGGTCTACGCTACCCCCTACTGCATAGAGGTAGCTATTTAAACTACTCGGACTCGCGATCGTATCTGGGTCAAAATAGGTATAGCCGGATTTTGGAATGCCATTAAAAATACCATCAACGTAGTTTTTATCATGTGTAAGCGAAATTAGCTCTTTTGATGCCAGTGAGGGTTTATAAAAATGATGATTTTTATACTCTTTATCTAATAAGTTTTTGACAGTTTTAATTCTTTCTACCGATTCAGGATGAGAACCCGTATCGTGGTTATAGTATTCATCTGTATAATAAAAATTAATCATTTAGAATTCTTAAAATTGTGTTTCTTAACCATCTATAGTTATCTAATTTAAATCTATCATAGTCCTTTAATATATTGGATAGTTTATCGGTACCTTTTTTTATGTTCTCTAAATTGCCATACCATTGTGAAATCATATGAGAATTAACTTCAGGATGGAACTGAAAACCATAAATATTTTTATTGATAATTTTATACGCATCTACTTCAAAAATCCTACCTTGGGCTAATACATTCATATTTTTATTATAGCAAATACCTTCGTTGTGAAACTGCAGAAAACTCATTTTTGATTTTTTAAAAAATTTCTTTTCACAATTTAAAGATTGTCTATAACCTACTTCAACTCTTTTAGATCTATCTTTAATTATCCTAGATCCAAAAAATTTAGCAATAAGCTGTGCGCCAAGACAAATTCCAATAGTGGATTTATTCAATGCAAAGATTTTAGAAATAAATTTATATTCATCCTTAATAAATCTGGATTTACTATTTGCGCTCATTTTACCACCAAAAAGGATTATCAAATCAAAGCTATTAATTATTTTATTAGTGATTTTATTTAAATGTTTATAGCTAACGGTAGTTAAAAGAAAGTTTTGATAGAGTATCCTAGATATATTCCCAATATCATTATATTCATGATGGGTGACCAATAGGACTTTTTTCATTTTTGGTAAAGTTTATCACTGTACCAAAAATTATTGCATATGAAAGCATTGATGAACCTCCATAGCTTATGAAAGGTAAGGTCATTCCAGTAGGGGGAATAAGATTTATAGCGGAACCTATATTAATAAAAGCTTGTATACATATTAAAAAACAAAGACTAAAAACCGTATTTGATAAAAATAAGTTTGAAAAATTATAGGAGGATCTTCTTGTTAATATAAAAAATAGAGGGTACAAAAATGCTACAAAAACTCCGAAAATTAGACCAAATTCCTCAATCAAAATAGCAAAAATAAAATCATTATGTGACTCAGGTATAGAGTATTTTAATTGACCCTCGCCTAAACCTACCCCGAATATACCACCACTTTGAATAGCATTTAAACTTCGAGAAACTTGAGAGTTTTCATTAAAGAGAAAGTTTTCAATTCTAATTTGAACATGGTCAAATAACGAGTATGCTAAAATAACAAAGAGCATACCCAATAAAGATAGTAAAAAAAATAATTTTAAATTTCTAAAGTAGAGGATTAAAATTAAAAAAAATGATGCAATATATACTAATAACGTGCCTATATCAGGTTGTAAAAGCAATAAAGCAACTACCAAACTCATTAATGTAACTGCACTAAATAAATATATTTTTTTTTGAGTTTTAATAAATAAATAACAAAACCATGATATAAAACAAATAAACGGTCCCTTTAAAATTTCAGATGGCTGTATTGAGATAATCTTTAAATTTATCCACCTAGTTGCACCTTTTATTTCATACCCTAAGATTGGAACAAAAATTAATAATATTACAAAGAGAATAGTGAGTATATTTAATGTCTTACGCAAATCATCTTTGGATATAAAAGTTAAAAAAATTAACAAGTTAATTGATATAATGATGTAAAGAATATGTTTGATTAATAAAATGCTTGAGTACTCAGATCCAATTAAAGAGTAAATGGCAAGTAGCCCAATAAAAGATAAAATGGAAGGGACTACAAATAATCTCTTCGAAAGTGCATACCAGTTTAATCCTAATAATGATTGATCATCTCTAAATAGTATATTTTTCAAATTTTAGAACTCTTTAATAATTGATTAAAATGTAATCCTCTATCGGCGTAATTTTTATAATTATCAAAAGACTCTCCACCCGGTGAAAATAAAATAATTTCATAATTATATTTTTTTATTGAAATAGAGATAAAGTCGATAAGGTCATCTAATCTGTTAAATAAGATAGATGTAGAATTTTTAAGGATAATTAAATTGGAAATTTTTTCTGCATGCACTCCAAATATTAGCACAAGAGTATTTTTAATAGGCATAGGCAAAGTTTTACTTACTTTTGGGATACCACCTAAAACTAATATCTTTTTTAAATTTTTAAGAAGATTAATTTTGATAATTGCATTTTCAAGATTTGTGCACTTACTGTCATTATAAATTTTTAGTTTTTTTCTACTAATCACTAATTGATTTCTAAAAGAAAGCTCTTTTAATAACTTATCGTTATAGTTAATTTTGCTATCAAAATTTTTCATAAATACTCTAATTAATTTTTTATTATTGAAATTAATTGATTGTTGTGGATCCTTCTTGTTAGTACTTAAATTGGGAATAACAATCGCTTTAGGATATTTTTTTTTATCAATATAAATTTTAGGTGCAAAGAAAAATCCTTCTTTAATTAAAAAAGAATAAATTTTTAATTTAGCATCAATATATTTTTTTAAAGTAGAATGATATTTAATATGGTCATTATATATGTTCGTTATAATTGCATAATCTAATTTTAAATTTTGAATTTTATCTAGTTGATATGAGCTTAACTCAATAATAATAATTTCAGTTTTAGATAAAAAATTACTTAAATCTTTTTTTTCTAAAATGGTATTTCCAAAGTTACCGATTATTACAGTATTATAGTATTTAGATAAAATTTGATGTAAGTAAGAACAGATTGTTGACTTTCCCTCTGTCCCTGTTATGCCAATAATTTTTTGATTTTTGATCTCTATAGAAAGAAAATCTAGATCTATAATTATTTTTTTTTTAAAATTATATAAAAAATGACTTTTATTTATTTTTATTGATGGTGAAACAATAAAATAGTCAATTGATGTTAATGACTTAATGACTTTATTGTAATTAATAAAATTTTTATTTTTATTGTCAAAAATCAGGTCATCATAAATTTTAAAATTGTATTTTTTATTTATTAGGTACTGTTCAATTGATTTTCCTGATACGCCATAGCCATAAATCAAAAATTTTGAATTTTTATTGATATTTAACAATTATCTTATCTTCAACAGTGAGAGTGCAATTAAACAAAAAATAAAACTAATTATCCAAAATCTAATGACAATTTTTTGTTCATTTAAGCCTTTTTTTTCATAGTGATGATGTAATGGGGCCATTAAAAAGACCCTCTTGCCTTTAGAAATTTTAAAATAAGTTACTTGAATTAGAACCGATAATGTCTCGATAACAAATAGACCCCCTGCTACTGCCAAAACAAATTCTTGTTTCAACAAAATAGAAGATACCGCTAATGAAGCGCCAAGGGATTGAGAACCCGTATCGCCCATAAATATTGATGCGGGGTTTGAATTAAACCAGAGAAAGCCCAGTAGAGCTCCAATAGCTGCAGTGCAAAAAATAACTATTTCACCTGAGCCTGATATATAATTAACTAAAAGATAATCAGAGTAGTTTATATTACCAATAACATAGGCAAAGATTGCAAATGTTAAAAATACAAACACTAAAGGCATTGATACCAAACCATCTAAGCCATCAGTTAAGTTAGTTGCGTTTGTTGATCCAATAATAATAAATAAAATCAATGGAAAATAAAAAACACCAAGATCAACAGAGCTATTTTTTAAAAAAGGAATATTAAAATGTTCAATGTCTAGGTTTAGATTTAGAATTATAAAATATAGTATAACTGTAAAAGCTAATTGAAGTGAAAACTTTTTTTTGGATGAAATTCCTTTTCCAAGTCTTAATTTTTGATGATCATCGTAGTATCCAATAAAACCAAACATAATTAATGTTAATATAAGAAGATAATTAAATTTTGAAAAATCAGATGTCCAAAGAATTGTGCTTAGTATAATGGAAAATAAAATCAATACACCCCCAAGTGTTGGTGTTCCTTTTTTAGATAAGTGAGTCGATGGTCCATCACCCCTTATTGGCTGGCCTTGAGGGTATAACCTAGACTGAACTCTAATCCAATAATTCATAAAATTTAATACGATTAAAAATGAAGTTATTAATGACAATCCAGATCGAAATGAAATATAGCCAAACAAATTAAATAAAAAGGTATGATCCTTTAGTGAAAAGAGTAAATCAGCTAACATTTTGAACTATCTTTTGTAAGTTATTAGAATTAGAGCCCATTACAAACATATTTTGACCCTGCTTAATGAGTTTAGGAGATTGAGAAATATAGGAATTTACATCATTAAAAAATTTATAAATTGGGAATATCTTTTGAAATTTGTAAAACTCTTTACCGATAAATATTACTGAAACTAAATTAATAGAATTAACTAAATTCAAAATCTCTAAATGATATGAATCGGTCAAATTTCCAAGTTCCTTCATTGACCCAAGAATAAACATCTTTTTTTGTAGTTTTTTGTGATGAAATTCTAATATTTGTCTCTTTAATGAATAAGGACTTGCATTATAGCTATGATCAAAAATTTTAACTTTTTTATTATTAAATAAACCTTTTTTTATCAAACCCCTGCCTTCTAATATTGCACTCTCATAAAAAAAATTTTTATTTTTAATTTGTTTAATAAATATTTGTAAAAATAAAAAGGAAATTATAGCAATGTCAAAGTATACACCCTCTCTTTCTGAAGTTATTTGAAAAGATTTATTATGATTTTTTAAATTAATTTTATAAAATTTATTGAACTTTTTTGAACTATAAATTAAAGATTTTATATTCACTTTTTTGATATTCGATTTTTTTAAAATAAAAGAGGGCAATTTTTTAAAATCATAATGAAAATTAATTAATCCCTTAATCAGTCTATTTGAGTTAAATATTTCTATTTTATTTCTAATTAGTTCTTCAAAGTTTTTAAAATTACCAATATGTGAGTTTTCAATATTTGTTATTAGAGAATAATGCGGATTTAAAATATTAATCAATTTTTTCATTTCATTTTTATTATTAATACCTAATTCAAAAATTGAAAACTTAGTGTCGAGTTTCATGTTCATAATTGAAAAACGCAATCCAAGAAGATTATTAAAATTTTTAAATGAACGATAAGTTAAATAATTATTATTATTGAGTATTTGAAATAGATTTTCTTTTATTGTCGATTTACCTACAGACCCTGTTACAGCAATTATTTTGCCTTTATAAGATTGGATAAGAAATTTGACATATTTATCAATAAATTTGAGTGTATCTTTGACAAAAAGTATATTCTCATTATCAATCTTTTTATTGACTATTATTAGTTTTGCTTTTTTATCAATTGCCGCTTGATAATGATCACTTCCGTCTTTTTTATCACTTTTAATACCGATAAAAATATCATTCTCTTTTAGCAATCTCGTATCAAATATAATTCTACTATCGTATGTATTTTTTAAATATTCAATGTGCTTAAATGTTTTGAGCATATTTCTTCACTGTATCCAAGTCATTGAATTTATTAATTTTATTCTTATAAATTTGGGTTTGCTCATGCCCCTTGCCCGCAATTATCAAAATACCAGATCTCTGATTTAGTAATTTGATGCCAAATTTAATAGCTTTAGATCGCGATCCTATATTAATACCATTCTTTGAGTGCTTCATTAAAGTATTTCTAATTCTTGATGGGTCTTCAGATCGAGGATTATCATCAGTAATAATTTGTAAATCAGTGTGCTTAGATGCTATAGATGCCATTAAAGATCTTTTATATTTATCTCTGTCTCCCCCACAACCAAAAATTATTATTTTATGAAATGAAAATTTAGATAAATTTCCTAATAGGTTTTTAAAAGCATCTGGGGTGTGAGCATAGTCAATTACTATAAAAGAATTATTATTAAGCCTATATATTTCAGATCTTCCAGGCGGTAGTATTTTATTATTTATTGTCTTAGGTATTTTATTTGTAATGAGCTTAAATAAAATCAAGTTTGACAATATATTCATATAAACAAAATCACTAAAAGCTGTAAAAGAGAATTCTAATTTATTATAAATAATTTGATAGGTGATAGGATCTTTATTTATAAGATTAATTTTATTATCTTTAATGAAGCTCTCTTGAAAAATTATATTTTTTGAAATGGAATTTACTTTTTTTGTTAGGCGACTGTCTTGGATTAAAATTTTGGACGTTGCTTTTGCGTGCTTTTTAATTAATTTTATTTTAGAATTATGGTAATTCTGAATTGTTTTGTGGTAATCTAAGTGATCTGATTTTAAATTAGTTAAAACCAGATAGTCATAACTTATATTTCCAAGTCTTCCCTCACAAAAGCCAATACTAGATGCTTCAATAAAAGCATATTTCACCTTTTGTTTAATTGAAAAATCTAACATATCTAATATTTCTAAATAGTGGGGTGTTGTGTTATTTAAACTCTTAATTTTTTTAGCATTAACGAAAAAACCAACTGTTCCGATATAACATGAGTTAAATTTATTCAAATTCATTAACTTATGGCATCCATATGCAATGGAAGTTTTGCCATCGGTTCCAGTAACAAAGATTATTTTAAGTTGATTTATAGGGTAAAATTTATGGCTAATACCGATGAGCTCTTTTTCAGAACTATAGTGAAAGTAATTTATTGTTTTATTTATTGCTAAATGATTAAATTTTTTATTACACAAAATATATTTGCACTTTTTCTTAATTGCCTTCTTCTGATAATAAATAAATCTATTTTCTTTAGAGGTATTAATAAAATAAATTGATTTTAATGAAAGATCTTGCCAATTTGATTTAATCTTATAACCATTTTTTTTTAGTAGTTCTAAATTCATTAAATTATGTATTACTAGTGTTTAATATAGTTAAATCTAAATACATATAAATATTTCTTAAAATATTATAAAATGCATGCTTAACAGTATTTCCTGCAGTCATAAATGGCCCATAGGTCTCTCTTGGATTTTGCATAAATGTAAATGATAAATATTTTGGATCATTGTATGGAAAATAGCTAACATAAGTAACATTTTGAAAATAGCCTTTTTCATACTTCTTATCAGCGGTACCAGTTTTGCCAGCAATTAAAAAATTATTGTAAAGCTCTTCATTTGACTCGTTTGCATAGAATAATAATTTATTGAGAGTATTAGAAATATTATTAAATTTATTTTTTTTTATTTTATTATCTTTATAAATGTGCGCCTGAAAATCCATTCTTCCAGTTATAATTTTTCCATAGGCATTTATTAATTGTATAGGACTTACAGATAACCCATATCCAAATGGCATATTATCACAATAAGATGACTTAAATGGGTTAACTATTGGATTAGCAGAATACATCTCAAAACCAATATCGGTTGAATTTAATAGACCTAAATTTTCAAAGTCCCTCTTAAATTCTTTTTGACAATCCAACTTTCGTCTAATTAAAACAGCACCTCTATTAGAAGATTGTTTTAAAATATCTTTAACTTGGTAGGGAATTTTACTTGGCGAAAAATCCTTAACCAATTTATCGCCTATATAAACAGGTTGATCTACATCGAAATATTCATTTAAATCCAATTTGTTATTATTTAAAGCTGAAAATACTGTAAATGGCTTAAACACCGATCCAAACTCAAATGTAAGATCCTTTAAAGGAAGCAAAGACTCATCGAACTGTTTATTTGAATTATCTATATAAACATTGCTAAGTATAGCCTCCTTGTCTAAATCAATAATTACACTTAAGGCATAATCTGGATTTAAATTTTCAACATCCTTAGAAAGTGACTCATACACTAGTTTTTGAATTTGAATATCAATACTAAGACTCATATCCTCATCTAATTTACTTACTTTATTTTCAAGTAAAGAAATTCCTATTTGATCGATATTAACTTGTCCAATCAAGTTATTAAGTATTTCGCTATATGGATATTTTCTAGTTAAAATTTTTTCAAATTTAATACTGGGTTTGCCAATATAGATATTTTTTTTTATTTCAGTAATAGGGGCATCTCTATCTAAATAAGCAAACCTTTCTTCATCTTGGTATATTGAAAAGTTATAATCGGAATATGCTAAAACATTACCATTTCTATCTAATACCCTTGGTAATTTTTGAAATTCTGGATTTTTAATTACTACCTCTTTTTTAAAATCTTTTTCTAGAGTTAGAAAAAATAGTTTTAAAAATATTATAATGAAAAGGGAAAGCGTAGATATAAAAAAAAAAATATAAAGTTTTCTTGTTTGGTCTATAAGTTTATAATCAGTTTCATTATTGACGCTGATCATAATTTACCTGAATTAAAGTAAAATCTTTAAGACCTTCTCGATCAAATTTTAAAATTTTATTATTTTTAACGAAATTAACTTGATTATTATCTATTTGAAATTGATTTATCAATTTAGAAAGTTGAATTTCTCTATTTAAAAAAATCTGATTACTATCACTGTACTCTGTCTTTAATTTATAAACTTGATCTTTTAAAACTTTAGTCTCATTTTTAAAACTAATAAAAACCATTGTTAAAAAAAATAACATGAAAAATTTAGTTAAATGTCTTGTCAATTTACAAACCTTCCCACTCTAAGTTTTGCAGATCTCGATCTAGGATTAAATTTGATTTCATCAATTTGAGGTATGATTGGTTTTTTAGTTAAATTTTCAAATCCCCAATTCTTTCCATTTTTATAAGAACCATTCTTAAGAAGAGCATTATTCTTGAAGAAGTTTTTTACAATTCTATCCTCTAAGCTATGAAAGGAGATAATAGCTAATAAGCCACCTTTTTTTGTGTAGTCGTGAACTTTATTCAAAAATAGTTTCAAATTAGATAGTTCATTATTCGACTCAATTCTTAGAGCTTGGAATGCTTGTGTTGCAAAGTGAATTTTTTTAGATTTGAAATTTACTCTACTATCTCGAAGCACTTCAATTAACTCAAAGTTTGTATTTATTTTTTTAGATTTTCGAGCCTCAACAATATATTTTGCAAGTTTTTTAGACTGAAAGATTTCTCCAAATTCATAGAAAACATTTGAAAGGTCCTGTTCTGAATAGTTATTAATAATGTTATAGGCAGTGTTATCACTACCCAAATAATTCATATTGAGCTTAGCGTCCTTATTAAAGGATATGCCAATATCTAAATCATTTAATTGATTTGATGAATAGCCAAGATCTAATAAAATAAAATCAAATTTTGTTTGCTTAAATTTGCTATCATTGACTAAGTCAATGTCTTTAAAATTAATTTGAAAATAAAATAATTTATTTAATTTCGTTTTTATATTTTTAGCTATTTCAATTGCATTTTGATCACAATCAAAAGCAAATACGCTATGGTTTTTATTTAAGAATTGAAGACTATGACCTCCTCCACCAAATGTGCAATCTAAAATGTTTAAATTATTTAACCCCTCTGTAAATTGTAAAATTTCATTAACCATTATTGGCTTATGTACATTTTCAATCATTTAAATTTATCCCTTGAAATAGTTTTATGGGTTTCCCCGAGTTTTTTATCCCATATTTCAAAATGATTACCTTTTCCAATAAAGATTAAATCTTTAATAATCTTGGAAAACTTTTGATGTTGATCCCTTAAGGTAATTCTACCATCGTTATCTATAGTGATTTCTTCTAAATCAGAAAGTATAGCTGTTTTGAAATGATCATTTTTTTTTGAAAAAAAATCTTTTTCCTCAAAACTTGATATAAGAGAGTGTATTTTAGATGAGAGGTGTATTTCTAAACATGGATATTTTAGGCTTTTAAAAATATATACCTGCTCTTTAGAATTTTTAATTGTAGATCTAAAGCTAGAGGGTATTGAAACTCTGTTTTTTGAGTCAATTGTTCCTATAAATGAAGATAGAAATACGTTCATGGTATTTTATGGGATTATATGGGAATTTAAGGTATTAGTAAATTTAATAATGGGTAGCTATAAGCTGAGTTCTGTATTTTTATTATAAAAAGCAGTCATTTATCTAGGTTAATCATTACTGATTAACTCAAGCGATCAACCCAGGTCAACTGTAGAAATAGTTTTAACCTCTATTTGATCTTACTCGTGATAGGGTTTACATATTGCGATATTTTTTACAATACCCGGTGAGCTCTTACCTCGCCTTTTCACCCTTACCCGAAGGCGGTTTTTTTCTGCTGCACTTTCCCTAAGGTTACCCTCGACGGATGTTATCCGTTATCACTTTCTACGCGAGCTCAGACTTTCCTCTTTAAC
>JAYPCO010000002.1:0-59004 GCA_038124765.1 Alphaproteobacteria bacterium
TGAATAAAATAAGAAGAGTTTCTAAAAAATTCGAAAATCATTTTTGGTCAGGGGTGTCCTTAGATGAACTATTCCAGCAAATTGATGATTTTGATGAAGAGAGTTTTTCCAATATTTTCAGAAATATTATGAGTGAATATGAAAAATCTCGATCCAGAACTGCAAAAGTTGACTCTGCATTTGTTCAAAGACTTTATACTTCATTAGATTTAAGTATTGCCAATGAAGACTCTAGATTAAATAAAGGATTGTCTTTTTTAGCATCAGCGGGCTCTGTTGCGCCTTTTATTGGTTTGTTTGGAACCGTTTGGGGGATAATGAGCAGTTTCCAGGCAATAGCAATAGCACAAAATACAAACCTCGCGGTTGTTGCTCCAGGAATTGCTGAGGCCCTATTCGTAACTGCTTTAGGCTTGTTTGTTGCTATTCCAGCGACTGCCTTCTACAATTTGATTACTTCAAAAATTGATACTTATTTATCTGAGGCAGAGAGTTTTGGAAAAGATTTAGTGAATATAATTTCTCGACAAGTAAATTAGACTTATGAGAAAAAAACATCGGCCCGTATCTAACATTAACGTCACTCCCATGGTGGATGTCATGTTGGTCTTGCTAATTGTATTTATGGTCACCGCACCACTTTTGACGGTGGGCGTCCCAGTCAACTTACCGAAAGTTGAAGCTAATTCTTTAGATGCTCAAAGAGAGCCTTTAGAAATATCTATTAACTCAGATAATGAAATTTTTATTGGTGATGATGCTATCCAATTCCAGGATTTAATAAATAAAGTTAATGCTATTGCTGGCAACAATAGCGATATAAGAATTTTTTTGAGGGCAGATAGCGCAATCGACTATGGAGAGGTAATGAAAGTATTGGGCGCACTTAATACCTCTGGTTTTTTGAAAATTGCTCTCGTAACAAAAAAACCAAGTTAATTGACTACATTACTACTAAATCCATTTCGAAATATTTTCCTTTTTATTGAAAACTTCAGTTATAAAAAAAGGGATTATTATTTTCAAATAATTTCCTTTGGTATCCATCTTCTTATTCTCATTCCAATGATTAATTTTACGTTTGAAAAAAAAGTAAGTGATATTCCGATGATTTTACCAGTTGAAATGTTTATTGTGGAGGAAGAGACTGCCGCCCCAGAATTTAAACAAGAAATCAATGAAATTGTTCCTACCTTTCAAGAAGAGGTACAAGAGCAGCCAATCATAACCGAGCAACCTGATATAATTGAAGAAATTGTTGCTGAGGAAGCGGTAGAGGCAATACCTGTAACTGAACCAATCCAGGAAGTCATTACCCCTGAAATTGTTGAACCTGTAATTCAGACTGAAAGCGAAACAGTTCTAGTGGATAGCGTAACTGAGGAGGCTAGTGAGTTTGTTATAGAAGAAGTGGTTCAGCCAGAAGAACAGAAACCGCAAGAAGAAACTCCGCCTATTGTCGAAAATGATTTCGAAATTAAGCTAAAACAAAAACCTGAACCTAAAGAAATACCAGAGCCTTTAAAAGATATTGAAATAGCGGTGAAAAAAAAGCCTAACAAGAAATCTTTTAATGTGAGTACGGTGCTTAAAAACCTTGAAAACCAAGATCAGGATTTCAAAAAAGAACAAGAGGCATCCGAGGTACAGCAGGAAGAAGTATTTACGGAAAATGTTTCTGCTTCCATGACTATCTCTGAAATAGATTTATTAAGACAACAGTTATATTCTTGTTTAACGATACCCGCAGGTGCAAAAGCTCTTAAAGATTTAAAAGTGTTGGTAAATATTGAAGTTAATCCAGATCGTACAATTAAAAATGCTATTTTAGTTAACAAAGAAAGGTCCGCTTCTGATAAGTATTTTAGAACCGCTGCTGAGGCTGCAATGCGAGCAGTTAATAACCCAGAGTGTAGCCCTTTAAAATTACCTGAAGATAAATACGATCAGTGGAAAGAAATCAACTTTACTTTTGATTTCAGTTGGATGTTTGAATAATAAGTATTATTATTATTTTTCTTAGAGGTTTGGGATTTTATACATGATTAAGTTTCTTTTATTTTTTATTTTATTTTCAATTAAATCTTTTGCTGCTTTAGATATTACAATTTCACAAGGTAAAGTAGAACCAACACCCATAGCTATTACACAATTTTTTGGCTCAGAAGCAGATACTTCAAGATATGGAAACACATTAAGAGATATCATATCCAAAAATCTTACAAACTCTGGACTCTTTTATACAGTCAACGAAGACCTTTATATCCAATCAGATAATCTTGTAGAGAAAGTCCCTAGGTTTGAAGATTGGAAGCTTATTAAAGCACAATTTTTACTAAGTGCTGACGTGAATAATACAGAAAATGGCATTACTTTAAGAATGCGTTTGTATGATGTTTTTGCAGGCCAGGAAATTTCTGCACTTAAAATGTCTATACCTGATGAAAAATTGTTAAGAAGGTTGGGGCATAAGGTAAGCGATATTGTCTATGAAAGAATAACAGGAGAGTCAGGATATTTTGATACTCGTATAGTTTATGTATCAGAGGTAGGACCTTTAGATCAACGAATAAAAAGATTAGCCATTATGGATCAGGATGGCCATTTGGACAGTCATCAATTTTTAACTAATGGTAAGAATTTAGTTTTAACCCCACGATTTGCGCCAAATAACCAAATAATAACATATATGGAATACAATAATAATGTTCCTAGGGTTTACATTTATAATCTACAAACCGGAGAGAGAGAAATTGTTGGGGATTTTCCAGGGATGACGTTCGCACCAAGATTTTCACCTGACAGTCAGAGTGTAATTATGTCTTTTTCTGATCCTAAAACAGCAAACTCAGAAATTTATTTAATGGATTTAAATACACGCTCCATAAACAGATTAACGAACGACCCAGGCATCGATACATCACCTTCCTTTTCTCCTGATGGACAGAAAATTGTTTTCAATTCTGATAGGGGAGGAAGCCCACAATTATTTGTAATGGATAAAGATGGAAGTAATATAAAAAGAATTTCTAAAGAAAGAGGAGTATACGGCAATCCTGTTTGGTCGCCTAGGGGGGATCAAATTGCATTTACAAAATTAACTCAGGGAAGTTTTCATATTGGTATTATGGATACTAACGGTAACAACGAAAGAGTAATTGTTAAAGATTTTTCATTAGAGTCACCCGCTTGGTCCCCTAATGGCAGATACCTAATTTTCCATCGACAAAAAAGATCGAATAGCGATGGTACTGGTGGAGAGACAACTGTTCATTTTATTGACATCACTGGTTACAACGAGAGAATCATCCCAACACCCAGAGATGGTAGTGACCCAGCATGGTCACCTCTATTATAAAATTGTTTAAAAATTCCATTACTTTTCAGCTATTTTTTACAAATATTTTTAATATTTGACTTGATTTAATAGCGATTAAGTGATTAATGTAACAAAACTATAGTTTAAAAACTTACGCGGAGATAATTATGCTTAAAAAATTGTTTATGTTAGTAGTGACTGGCTTATTCTTAGCTTCATGTGCTGCAACAAATCAAAATTCTGGTGGATCAGTTAATGCTGGCACTCAGGAAGATTTAATTGTTAATGTTGGTGATAGAGTTTTCTTTGAATTCGATAGCGCTGAATTAACAGTAGATGCTCAAGCAACTCTTGATGCTCAAGCTGCATGGTTACAGCAGTATTCTGATACTCAGATTACTATTGAAGGACATGCAGACGAAAGAGGAACTAGAGAATACAACTTAGCTCTTGGAGACAAGAGAGCTTTTGCAGTTTACTCTTATTTAGCACAAGCAGGTGTTGATACTAACAGAATGGACTATGTTAGCTGGGGTAAAGAAAGACCAGAAGTAGTTGGTTCTGATGAAAATGCTTGGAGTCAAAACAGACGCGGCGTTACAGTCGTAACTAACTAATTAAATTTTTAAGGGCGTTCATTTGAACGCCCTTCACTTACTTTTCTTATGAAAAAAATTTACTTACTAGTCACAGTATTTTTTTTTTGCTTCTCCATAACAAGTTATTCCGCTAATCACAATCAATTAGATGTTGAAATTGAAAGACTAAAAAAAGATATAACTGATCTTCAAAAATTTATTTATCAAAACGAACCTACTACAAGCCCATCAAAAGGAACGGTTGATTTAACAGAATTAAATAAAACTTTAGAAACTATATCAGATCGACTTTCTTCACTTGAACTACAAATAAAGGATATGAAGGAAGATATCAGTAACTTGTATTCTTTATATACATCTCCAAAGGTTGACAGCAGTCAAAAAATTGTAACTTCCAGTGAATTAAATATTGAAGAGAATGCATCAAAACTTGTTACAGAAAAATCCCAAAATGAACAAACCATTGGTCAAATGTCATTATCAAGTCTTGAAAAACAAGTTTTATCTTCAGACCAGGATAGCGAACAACAAAATCAGGAAGCTGAAATGACAAGTCAAAGTGAGGAGTTGAGCAATGAAGACGTCATTAACAAAGACTTGGTAAACGAAGAGTTATTAGGAGAAATTAATGAAAGTCTATCTAAACCCAAGATAGATATTGATGCTCAATATCAAATTGCAAAATCAAGTATTGCTAGTTTAGATAATCAATCAGCTATAGATGCACTTTTAACAATTATTAATTCAGATAGTAACAACTCAGAAATGCTTGCAGAGTCTTATTATTTATTAGGAAGAACTTACTTTTTAGAAAATAACATGATTGAAGCTGTTAAGTATTTCGGTATTAGGCATCGTGATTTTTCCAGTATTGATAGTTTTAAAGCCGAGAATTATTTTTGGCTCGGCAAATCACTATTTAATATTGGAGATCAAGAAAATGGTTGTTTGATAATGGAAGATATTATTTTTTCAAATCAGTTCATTAATAAATTAGAAATTATTGACTCTGCTAAGATATTACAAGGTGATAAGGATTGCGGCTTAATCATTGACTAAGAAAACTACCTTAGTTCATCATATTAAAAATTATCTTTCATTACATTTTAGCAAAAAAAGCAAAATTTTAATTTCTCTATCGGGCGGTGTTGATAGCACTACGCTTTATTATTTAATTGTTAATTCCAAATTTTTTAAAAATAAGAATATTCATATTATAATTTTTGATCATCAAATAAGAAGAGAAGGTAGATTTGAAATCAGACAGCTTGTTAAAGAATATAACCTTTCAAGACATTCACTCATAATTAAAAAACTAAAGTTGACAAATTCGCAAAGTGGTTTTCAAAATAAGTCTCGATTGTTGAGATATAAATTTTTAATTCAATATTCGAAAAAAAATAAAATTAATGATTTGTTTTTAGGCCATCACTTGGATGACTTAAATGAGACTTTCTTGATGCGAAAAGTTCATCAATCAAACGTTAAAGGACTATCCTCAATCTTTACTGAAAAATTTAAAAATTTAATTTACCATCGACCATTAAGAGATTTCTCTAAAGCGAGTATTATTAAATTCGCAACACAGAATGGAATAAAGTGGTATGAGGATAGAACTAATGCTGAGTTAGACTATAGTCGTAATAAGATTAGATCATTCCTGAATAATAAAAAGATTAATAAAAAAATTACCCAAGAAAGATTAAGGTATAAAGACTTAGCTAATATAAATAATTTATATTCAAATTATTTTAAAAGAATTACTAACAAGGATTATTTAATTAACTATCAGAATTTTTCACAGTTAAATAAGACCTTACAAGAACATATAGTAAAATCATTCTTTTTATCAATACAAGGCAACCTTAAAAATCATAAATCTATGAGGGAAAATAACGTAAAGGCTATTATTAAATTTATAAACCGGTCTAATAAAATAAGAAAAAATAGCGACGTTTTTGGTGGATTTATTACTTTTTATGATAAAAAAATGAATTTAAAACTAACATAGGACTTTAAACGTAAATAACTAACACTATATTAATAGTATCAATTAAATTATGAAAAATTTTTCAAAAAATATTTTTGTTTGGGTAATAATCAGCCTTATTTTATTGGGTTTATTTAATATATTCAAAAACTCTCAAAGAGATTACGGTTCCATTACTTTTACTTACTCGACTTTACTTGAAAAGACACAAAATGGAGAAATTAAATCTGTCGAAATCCAGGGTAATAATATTTATGGACAGACTATTGATGGCATTGATTTCTCTACATATGCACCAAGAGATCCCAATCTCATTCAAACGTTAAATGATAACGGAGTTGCAATTAATGCTAAACCAGAGCAATCTGGAATGCACCCACTCTTAAGTATTTTTGTATCTTGGTTCCCAATGCTATTGCTAATTGGTGTATGGATTTTCTTTATGAGGCAGATGCAGTCCGGTAAGGGAGGCGGGGCCCTAGGATTTGGAAGATCTAAAGCAAAACTTTTAAATGAAAATAAACAAAAAGTTACTTTTAGCGATGTGGCAGGTATTGACGAAGCCAAGCAAGAATTAGAAGAGGTTGTTTCTTTCTTAAAGGATCCTCATAAATTTCAAAGATTAGGCGCAAAAATACCCAAAGGTGCGTTACTTGTAGGCCCTCCGGGAACTGGTAAAACATTGCTAGCCAGAGCGATAGCAGGTGAGGCAGGTGTTCCTTTCTTTTCTATTTCTGGTTCAGACTTTGTAGAAATGTTTGTTGGAGTTGGCGCAAGCAGAGTCAGAGATATGTTTGAGCAAGGTAAGAAAAACGCTCCATGTATTATCTTCATTGATGAAATCGATGCTGTGGGAAGACATAGAGGCGCTGGTCTTGGAGGTGGCAATGACGAAAGAGAGCAGACTTTAAACCAACTATTGGTTGAAATGGACGGTTTTGAGGCAAATGAAGGAGTAATTATTGTTGCTGCAACTAACAGACCAGATGTTCTAGATCCAGCTTTATTAAGGCCTGGTAGATTTGACAGGCAAGTGGTTGTCCCAGCTCCTGATATTATTGGTAGAGATAAAATTTTAAAAGTTCATACAAAAAAAATTAAGATGGACAAATCTGTTAAAACGATAGCTATTGCAAGATCCACCCCAGGTTTTTCGGGTGCCGATTTAGCTAATATTGTCAATGAAGCTGCTCTAATCGCAGCTAGAAAAAACAAAAAAATTGTTACTATGGATGACTTTGAGGAAGCTAAGGACAAAGTCATGTTAGGTACTCAAAATAAATCTAAAATTATCTCAGATTCAGAGAAAGAGGTTATTGCCTATCATGAAGCGGGCCATGCTTTAGCTAACCTTCACTGTGAACACGCAGATCCCATTTATAAGTCATCAATTATTCCAACTGGTCGTGCATTAGGTTTTGTTATGAGTGTTCCCGAACAAGATAAAGTTATCCATCGAAAAGATGAATATTTAGATAAGCTTGTTGTTACAGTTGCAGCAAGAATTGCAGAGGAGTTAATATTTGGGCCTAATAAAATAGGTTCTGGCGCAGTTGGAGATATTCAACAAGTAACTAATTTAGCAAGAGCGATGGTTACACAGATGGGTTATAGCGAAAAATTAGGTAGAGTGCGATACACTGGAAATCAAGAAGAGGTTTTTTTAGGTCATTCGGTTACACAATCCAAAAATATTTCTGAGGAAACTGCAAGAATAATTGATCAAGAAGTTATTAAACTTGTTCAAGATGCTGAGAGCAGAGCAAGAAAAATACTTACTGAAAACATGAAAGATTTACATATTATCGCCAAAGGTCTTTTAGAATATGAGACATTAACTGGCGAGGAAATAAAGAATCTATTAAAGGGGATTAAACCAAAAAGAGATAATGACTTATCAGATGATAGCACTTCTACTGATAATCAAAATACCTCTTCAAATAAAGGCCCTTTACCTTCTTTTACAAAAGATCAAAATTTTCCTCTTCCCAATTAAGACTTATTTTAATAAACAATAATCCTTATGAGATTATTTGGTACAGATGGAATAAGAGGAGAGGTAGGAAAGTACCCTTTAACTGCTGAAAATATATTAAAATTAGCAAAAGCTTCCTCATTAGTTTTAAAAAAAAAACAGAAAATTTCCAGAGTTGTAATTAATAAAGACACAAGACTTTCAGGGTATATTTATGAACCTGCATTAACGGCGGGGTTTATCTCTATGGGAGTTGATGTGATTTTGGTAGGCCCTTTACCAACTCCTGCCTTGACTATTCTTAGTAAATCACTGAGAGCTGATTTTTCGGTTATGATCACAGCGTCCCATAATCCATATTATGATAATGGACTAAAATTTTTTAATAACCAAGGTCTTAAAATTAGCGCAGAGGAAGAAGCAAAAATTGAAGATATTTTTTTTAATTATGATTTTGATAATTTCAAAATTAAACAATCTAGTTACGGCAAGGCAGTTAGATTAAAAAATGCAATTGGCAGATATTCCGAAGCTCTTAAACAATCAGTTGATAAAAATTTGGACTATAACAATTTAAAAGTGGTATTGGATTGTGCAAATGGTGCAGCGTATAAAGTTGCCCCTGAAGTATTATTCGAGATAGGCACTGAACTTTTAACCATTCATGATAAGCCATCAGGAACAAATATTAATTTGAAATGTGGATCGTTATATCCCGAAAAAGCAGCTAATTTAGTAAAAAAGAAAAAATTTGATTTGGGAATATGTTTAGACGGAGATGGTGATAGGTTGATACTAGTTGACGACAAGGGTGAGGTATTAAAAGGGGAGGAAATTCTTTATATTCTTGCAAATTACTATTTAAAACAAAAAAAAATTAAAAAAAATTCAACAATAGTTACCAATGAAGTCGCAAATCATGGCCTAGATATTTCTCTAAAAAAGAAAGGAATCAAATTAAAACGCGTTAAAGTAGGTGATAAAAATATCCTCAAAGAGATATTACAAAATAACTACTACTTTGGAGGCGAGCCCTCTGGTCATTTTATTTTTAAAGATGATCAGTTAATAGGTGATGGTATGTCAACAGCCTTGAGGATACTTACTATCCTCTTAAAAGAAAAAAGTTCATTATCTAATTTAAAAAAAGGCTTGGATTTATTCGAAGTAGTTGAAATAAACCAGAAAATTGATCGAGAGCTATTTTTCAAAAACCAAGAAAGTTTGTACAAGAATTTGAATGCAATTTTGAAAAATAGAAATATTTACTATAATTTTAGACCATCTGGAACAGAACCACTTCTAAGAGTTAACTTGCAATATGATAAAAGAAATATAAAAGTAACAGATCTAAAAAAACTTAAATACAATATTAGTAAGATTATTTCTGATGCTTGTTAATTCTTTTGATACAAAATATGCCAGTACCGCTTATAAATTCGAAAGCCTTGATAATATTTTCACATCGCTTTTAAGCAAAAACAAAAAATTTAAAAGAATATTCACTTCTATCTTAGAAAATAAATCCCTTTCTAAGGAAGAAAAAGTAAAACTAAGATCTGATATTACGGGACAGGTAATAAATACTATTATCACTCATGACCCTAAATCTAGACATTATTTATACTATATGGGAGATATATTTAGAGAAGATTTAATTAATTCTAACATTAAACAATACCGACAACACGGTATCGAAATTATTAACTGCCCTAAGAAAGAGTCGTTTGAAGAAGTAATTAAAATTTTAGATAGTCTTTTAAAAAAGATTTTAAAAAAAAATTATATATTCATATTTACAGACCCCAAATTGAAAAAAAAATCTCAATTTATTATTGAAACCAAGACACAAAAAAACCAAATTAACTCTTTTGTAAATACCTTTAAATCTATTTCGAATTCACCTTTTGAAGTGAATTTAGAGAGTAACTTCTTTTCTCAAGATTATCATCAAGATATATTTTTTTATGCCTATTCCACTAAATCAAAAAAAATATTAGCTCAAGGTGGCGGGTATCATTATTCAAAAAATAAAAGCAAAATTGATGGCTTTGGTTTTTCTTGTAATGTCGACAACTTATCGGAGTTAATATAATGCATAAAGCTGTTATAGGTTTACAATGGGGCGATGAAGGTAAGGGCAAAATTGTTGATTATCTATCAGAGAGCTTTGATCTAGTAGCTAGATACCAAGGTGGTAATAACGCAGGTCATACTGTAATTGTTGAAAATACTACTTATAAATTAAATCTCATCCCATCAGGTGTTATTAGAGGTAAGCCATGTTTTTTAGGGCAAGGTGTTGTACTCGACCCAGAACATTTTTTAAATGAGTATGATCAAATTTGTCAAAAAATTTCAAATCCTAAAATTTATTTATCTTCAAATATTTCATTAATTTTAAAATATCATAAACACCTAGACAAAATTAATGAGTCATTACTGACGGGCGAAAATAAAATTGGCACTACTGCTAAAGGTATTGGCCCGGCGTATCAAGATAAAGTTGGAAGAAAAAGTATTAAGCTTTATGATTTAAAAAATTTATCCAATGTTGAAGAGAAACTTAGAATTATTAAAAAATTTTATGATCCAACACTATCTCATTTTGGTGAAGAGCCAATTAATATTGAAGAATATATTGAATTTTTAAGAACATTTACTGACAAAATAGGGAATATTATTGTTGATAATAGTTTCATAAAAAACAATTTTTCATCTAAGCCCATATTGTTTGAGGGCGCACAAGGCGCACTTCTTGATTTAGATCATGGTTCATATCCTTATGTAACTTCCTCAAATACTGTCTCATCTAATATTGTCATTGGATCAGGTTTACAGCTAGATTACCAAACCATTGGGATTTTCAAAGCATATGCCACAAGGGTAGGGAATGGTCCATTTCCGACTGAATTATTTGACTCAATAGGGGATTATATAGCAGAAACAGGAGTTGAAATTGGCACAGTTACTAAGCGTAAAAGAAGGTGTGGATGGCTAGACCTAGTCTCACTAAAATATAGTTGTCAAATTAACAGGGTTGCTGAATTATGTATTACTAAAGTAGATGTTTTAAATGAATTAAAAGAAATTAAAGTTTGCAAAAGTTATCAATTAAAAAAATTCGAGGATATAAATTTTAGTGATAGTAATTATCTGAACACCATTAAACTACTTGAAGACGACTATGATGTATTTCCAAGTTGGGGCGATATTTCAGAATTTAAATCTTATAGAGAATTACCAGACAGTTTAAAAAATTATATAAAATATATAGAAAACTATTTAGAAATACCAATTACAATAGTATCTTTAGGCCCTGAGCGAAATCAGACACTTTTAAAATAGCTAACTCTTTGTTAGTAATTTTGGTTGAGATAGGATTTCTATCTCTTCTTGTAATTTTTTGATTGCTTTATTTTCAATCTGTCTAACTCTCTCTCTGCTTATAGAATATTTTTGACTTAGGTCCTCCAATGTCTTAGGTTCCTCTTCAAGTCTTCTCGCAGTTAAAATTTCTAATTCTCTAGGTTCTAATTTTTTTACAGCTTGATTGAAAAGTTTTTTTCTTTTGTCTAATTCATCATTTTCTTCAACACGACTTTGTATACTTGTGGTTTCATCCTCAACATGATCAATCCATTCACCATCTGATTCATCATTAAGCGGTGTATTTAGAGAAAAATCTTGATGAAAAACTCTTCCTTCCATTTGTTTCACTTCATCTTCGGTAACACCAAGGTCATCGGAGATAGATTTTATTTGTTCATTAGTTAGATAACCCTCTTCATATTTCTTTAACTGGTTTCTTAATCTTCTAAGGTTAAAAAAAAGCTTTTTTTGTGCGGCTGTGGTTCCTATTTTAACAAGTGACCAACTATGCAAAACATACTCTTGTATGGATGCCCTAATCCACCAAATTGCATAAGTGGCCAATCTAAAACCTTTTTCTGGATCAAATTTTCTGATTGCTTGAATTAAACCTAAATTTCCCTCGGATATTAAATCAAATAATGGAAGTCCATATCCTCTATACCCCATTGCAATTTTAGCTACTAATCGAAGGTGACTAGTGACTAATTTTTGAGCTGATTTAGTATTACCATTCTTCAGCCAATCAATCGCAAGTTTTTTTTCTTCATCGTCGCTAAGCATAGGAAATTGATTAATCTTTTTAAGATAGGGATAAATATCATTCTCTGATGTTATGACAGGTAGTAAATTTTTATTTTCTTTATTCATAGAAGTTTTGCTTGTAAATCTTTCATGTCATCAGGTAAATCACAAGTAATTTTAATCAATTTTTTTGATATTGGATGTTCAAATTCAACATGGTAGGAGTGCAAAGCCTGTCTTGGAAAAGTATTCAATTCATCGACAATCTCTTTTTTTAGGTTATTGAGTCTAAATTTCTGCTCTTTATCTAATATATAGTTTTTATCTCCTACAATCGGTAACCCAAGACTCGTAAGATGAACTCTAATTTGATGAGTCCTTCCTGTAATAATTTCACAATCCAAAAGACTTATTGAGCCATGATAAGTTTGAAGGTTCGTAATTTTTGTAAGTGCCTCTTTACCTTCTGTTTGTGATGTTTTGAATTTTGTTCGTTGATATTTTTGTCTAGTGATATTTTTGGAAACCTCAATGTAACTTTGATTTAAAATTCCATAAGAGAGGGCCTGGTAGTGTTTTGTAATTAATCTCTTTTTAAACAATTCTTGGAATACTCCCTTAATGGTCTTGTTTTTAGTAATAATGATTAAGCCACTGGTATCCTTGTCAAGTCGATGGACAATCCCTTCCTTGCCAGGTTCATCATCATTGATTTCAAAGTTTTGAGAAAGACTTTCTTGTAGTGAAATTTCAGTATCGTGAATGTTTTTTTTATGGGTAATTAGACCGGAGGGTTTATTTAATATTGCTATATCATGGTCCTCATATAAAATTGAAATTTCAAATCCGTGATAAATATAACTACTACTCATTGATAAAATGTTAAAAAAAAAACTATTAGTTAGCCTTGTTGTTGTTCAGGGTATCTTTATTGTTTTAGGTATAATAGCAATTATTGTAGGTGTTTTCTATAAAATCAATAACAGTGAACAAAATAATCAAGCCCCCCTAGAGGCGTATGAATTAAATGATGTATTTTTGATAGATGATGATCACTATCAAATTAAATATTTAGACGGGAATAGAGCTGTATTTAAAATTATAGAAACAAGTACAAATAAGGTTATCAAGGAGATAGTTATTGAAAAATAGTTTCGAATATATCTTTATTGCCGGTTCATCTGGGGGTCATATTTTACCTGCTATAAAGGCAATCAATGAATTATCTAAGTTAAAGGACAGAACTAAAATACTATTCGTCACCAATATTATTGGTAAAAAGTTTATAAATAAAATTTTAAACAAAAATATAGAAGTTAAGGTTTTAGAAACTTCTAATAAAATAATGTTTTTATTCAAGGTTTTGTCTAATTTTTCATTACTTTTTGCAACTAATAAAAATTTAAAATTGATTGGTTTTGGAGGTTTTATAACTTCTCCAATTTTATACACAGCTAAATTTTTTAGCATGCTATTATTCAAATCTCACAAAATTTTTTTGCATGAACAAAATTTTATTTTTGGGTATGCCAATAAGATTAATTATTGGTTAGCTGACAAGATTTTTATTAGCTTTCCTACCAACAAAATAAAAAAAAAGGAAATATTTATTGGGAACTTTTTTAGAGATAAAATTACCCAACCCTCCCAAACCAATAATGGCCAAGTGAAGATTTTATTAATAGGAGGTAGTGCCGGATCAGTTGAATTAAATGAATTACTTTTAAATGAACTTTCTAAAATTGAAAAGTCATCTGTAGGTAAAATTCAATTAGATATTCAAATATCCTCTATCCACTCTGAAACTATGAAAGCTAAATATATTGAGCTAACACAGAATGTTAGGTTTTTCTCATTCCTAGATAATATCAATTTTACTGATTATGATTTAGTCATTTCTCGATCTGGATCTGGTTCAATGCATGAAATACTTTATTTTACAGACAAAATATTTTTTAAACCCCATTTATTTTCTAGAGATCAACACCAAAAATATAATTTAGCCTATTTTCAAAAAAATCTTATTTTACCTCTGACTCTATCCATACCGCTTCAAAAAAAAATTCAAAGTGCGTACTATTTTAATGAGTTAATAAATCCATACTCTATGCAAAAGTTAGTTTGCTATATCGCACGATGAAATTTTCTAATTTAATAACAAAAAAAGTTCATATCATTGGAATTAATGGGATCGGTATGAGCGCTTTAGCTTTGTATTTAAAAAAAAATAATATTGATGTTTCCGGAAGTGATATTGCAGCTAATAAAATTACCGATACTTTAAATGCCAATGGAATTAAAGTTTATATTGGTCATAAAGAAGAAAATATTAAAAATAAAGATATAATTTTTTATTCTTCTGCGATAAAGGTTAATCCTGAACTTAGCAGGGCTGCTAAAGATGGCATACCTTGTTACAATCGATCAAAATTATTACAATTAATTTGTAAGGATAAATTTACAATTGTTGTATCTGGTTCTCATGGGAAAACTTCTACAACCTCATTACTAGGACATCTTTTGGTTAATTCCGGTTTAAATCCAATCATAATTTCAGGAGGAATTATGCAAAATTTTGGTCAAAATATTTATTTGACTGATAGTAATTACGTAGTTGTCGAGGCTGACGAAAGTGATGGAACTGTATTTAAACTAAAGCCAAACTATTTAATCTACTTAAACGTAGATAGGGAGCATATCGATTACTATAAATCTTATTCAAAGTTAAAAAATAAAATTAAAAAATATATTATTGATAATGCCAAAAGAGGATCGAAAGTTTTTTTATGTTCAGATGACCTCTTTCTTAAGGATATTGCATCAAGGAACAAAGATATTATTACCTACGGTTCTTCCTTAAACTCTTCGTATAGTTATAAGATAAAAAAGTTAACAGATCTAAAATCTACCTTTGACCTATTTAAAAATAAAAAAAAGTACTCCGATAGTATTACCTCGCCTATGTTAGGGGAGCATAATGTCTCTAATACGACTGCCGCTCTCTCTGCTATGGATAGCTTGGGAATTAAAATAAATAAATCAGACTTATTGAGTTTTAAGGGGACTTTGAGGAGAATGAATGTAATTGGAAAAATAAATAAAAACTTATTTATAGATGATTACGCCCATCATCCAACTGAATTAAAAAAACTTATTGAAGTTTTAAAATTATATAAAAATAAAAAAAAATATCTTATCGTCGAACCTCATCGTTATTCCAGACTGAATGATTTATATGAAAATTATATTGAAACATTCAAGGATATAAAAAATTTAATTGTACTTAAGACCTACTCTGCAGGTGAAAATATCCTAAAAGGGATGAAGAATTCAAAAGATTTAGTAAATGATTTAAATGTAAAATTTGATAATCAAACAGTTTATATTGATAGCTATATTGAATTATTCCAATTTTTGGATAATCAATTAAATAATCACTCAGATAACTTAGTTATAACAGCAGGCGCAGGGGGTATTTCTAATCAAATCAGATTTTATTATGAATCAAAAAATAAATAATATAGAAAAAAATTTTGATACTTCTAAAGTTTCTTGGCTAAAATCAGGAGGAAAGATAAAAAATCTTATAAAAATTTATAATATTAATGATATTGATGAAATATTAAATTCGTCAGAATATTTCAATGAACAATTTTTAACCATTGGTAATTTTTCAAATCTATTAATTAAAAGTAATGGTTTTAATGGTGTAGGTTTAAAATTACTTGGTGATTTTACTCAAATTACGATTGAAGATGAATCTCTATTGGTTGGAGCAGGGGTGCTCGACAATTATTTTTCAAAGTATTGTTATCAAAATTCTATTACTGGATATGAATTTTTACATACTATACCTGGTTCTATTGGCGGTAATATATATATGAATGCAGGTTGTTATGGTCAAGAAATCAAAGACAAACTTTTGAGTATAATTTTTTATGATCTACTTTTAAAAAAACATTTTGAAAAACCGATTCATGATCTCGATTTTAAATATCGTCGTGGCTTTCAACAGGACAATACAGTTATTTTATATGGTCGGTTCAAAAAAGAGATTGGCGAACAAGAAAGCATAAAAAAAACTATGAAAGAATATGAAGAAAAACGTAATTTATCTCAACCCCAAAGAGTGAATTGCTGTGGAAGCATATTTAAGAATCCTGAAAATATGAATGCATGGAAACTTATCAAGTCTTCTCTAAATGATAGTTTTTATAATGGACCTGTAAAACTCTCAAAGAAACATTCTAATTTTTTTGAAAATGATCCAAATATTGAGGCTGATTTAATCGAGCAGTTTATAATCAATGTGCAACATAAAGTAAAACAAAAATATAATCTTGTTCTTGATCCGGAATTAAAGATTATAGGTTAATGAACAACTTAAAAAAGATTCATATACTGGTAATTGCAGGAGGTTGGTCTGATGAGAGGAGTGTTTCTTTATCCTCAGGAAGGAATGTTTATCAAACTCTTAAATCAAGAAAATTAAAGGTAAGTTTTTTTGATCTAAAAAAGAACAATATAGATCAAATTATTAAATATAAACCTGATATTATATTTAATGCCCTACATGGGGAATTCGGTGAAGATGGTGGGCTCTCATGTTTGGCTTCCAAATATTCAATACCTATTACTCACTCAAACGATCTCACATCTGCCTTATGTTTCAATAAAAGACTGTTGAAACATTTTTTGAAAAAAAAATTGAATGTACTTTCTCCCAATGAGGGTACTTTAAACTCCTCATTGCCAGTAATTGCAAAGCCTAATTGGGGAGGGTCTTCCAATGGAATATCATTTATTAAAAACAAAAAATTTTTAAAGAAAACATTAAATCAAAACAATATTCTTACAGAAGAGGTAATTAAAGGCAGAGAACTGACAGTTACAGTTTTAAGAGATGGTAACAAAATCAAGGCTTTGGGAATAACTGAAATCGCTTACGAAGGAAATATTTATAATTATGAAGCAAAATACACTAAAGGAAAAAGCAAACATTTCTTTCCAGCAAGAATTCCCATCAAAGATTATAAGGCTATTACTAAAATATCAGAGAAAATATTTAAAACTTGTAATTGCCAGTCAATTGCTAGATTAGATTTTATATATTCCGATAATAATAAAAAATTTTATTTTCTTGAAATCAATACTCATCCTGGGTTAACTAAGATTTCATTGGCCCCTGAGCAGGCTCATTTTAATAAAATAACCTACTTCAACCTAATTAAAAAAATCTTGATATCCTCCTATAAATGAAACTATGGCAGAAAAAAATTATATTGACTATTATATCATTTTTAATTTTTGGTTTATTTCTTTTTTATACTTTTAAATACTTTTTAGATAACACCCCTACTATTTTTGAGTTTCATAGTGAAATTATTAGCGGGGAGTTTGAATCTGAAATTGCTAACAATACGAATGATATTAATAGTTTTTTAAAAGACTATTCTTTTATAAAAAGTTATTTAGTTAAAAAAAATTTATCTAAAATAGATATCAACATAGAGATCAAAGAGCCATTTGCTAAAAATATTTTTAATAAAGAAATTATTTTTATGGATAGCACGACAGCATCATTTAAATATTTTAATGATAAATTTATCAATCAAATACCTTTAATCGATATCTCAAAAGAGACTCTGGTGATTAATCAGTACCTTTCAAATTCATTTGAAAGACTTAATAAACTTTTTAATATTTCAAATATCGAATATATAGATAGTAGGCGATATAATTTGATTCTTGATAATAATTTAGTAGTGATGTTACCTAAGATAATTAATGAAGAATTTTTAATGTTTATTGAAAATAATCTTAACTTATTAGAAAATAATACTAATTATTCAGAGTATTTAGACTTAAGAAATTTTCACGAAAAAACTATTAGGCTCAAATAAATGGAAGATTTAAAATCAATTATTGAGATAGGCTCTTTTTCAATTAAAACACTAATTTTTTCCGATCAAACTAATGAACCTCAAATTAAAGGAGTTGGTAAGTCAAATGCGAATGGTTTTGATGGTATAAACGTAATTTCTTTTGATGACTTTGTTGAAAGTATAAAAAAATCAATAGTTCAAGCAGAAAAGCAAGCAAATTTTATTATTCGAGAAACATATATTTTGCTTTCCAACAATAATATTAAAATTCGTAAAATCAAAAATAGTATTAACTTGAATAATTCAATTATTGAAAATAATGATCTTAGAACACTTTCAAAAATACCCTTGCAAAAGCAAGAAAACTACCACCAAAACATTCATACATCTCATTATCAAATTAATGATGATCTAATTACAGATAACCCTCTAGGATTGACTTGTGAGAAACTATCTCTCATCTCCTTAGTTTCATTAATAGATAAAAAACAGATATCACTTTTTCAAAATATCTTTCAAAAATTACAAATTAAAATTCATAATTTTTTAGATACCACTACTTCATATTTTTATTACTTAAAAAATAAAAAAATTATTAAAAATAATATAATCCTTTTTGATTTTGGTTTTAATCATATCAATGTAATCATTATTAAAAATAAGCAATTAATTTTTAATAAAAATATCGCTCTTGGATGTAGGTGGATTTCAGATGATATGGTTAAAATGCTTAATGTAAGTTTCGATTTTGCTGAAAAGTTAAAAATTTCAACTATAGATCTTGCAGATGAAAGAAACTCATCTATTGAAATCCCCGTATGGGAGGAGTTTGGCAACAATCTTAAAAATAAGATAGAACATTCTTATATAAAAAAAATAATTTTATCTAGGTTGGATGAAATCTTTAATTATATTTTTAAGCAACTACCTGATGATAAAAATTTTTATACTTATTTATTCACTGGTGGTGGTTCTATGCTTAAAAATTTTAATTTTTATTTTAGAAATAAATTTGGACATGAAATTCAATTCATTGAGCCCCCAAGCTCTTCTGGTATCCCGCGTGTATTAAATGACGCTAGTCTGATGTCTATCTATGCTGCCTATTGGCTCCTGTCCAATAAAAAGAGAGATAATGGCGATTTTATGAAAAAAATTGATTCTTTTTCTAACAAAATATGGTACAAAAGATTCGTAGACCTACTATAGGTAGATATTCGCGGGGATTAAAATGACACTAGATATAGAGCCAGTACTAGATCAAAAAAATTTAAAACCATCACTTACTGTAATGGGAGTTGGCGGCGCAGGTAGTAACGCTGTTAACAATATGATTCAATCAAATTTAAATAACGTAGAGTTCATAGTAGCCAATACCGACGCACAAGCTCTTGAAAATTCATTATGCTTTAATCGTATCCAATTAGGTTTGGAAAAAACAAAAGGACTGGGCGCAGGCGCTGATCCGAGTGTTGGAAGGGAAGCAGCAGAAGAAAGTATTGATTTAATATCTGAAGAATTAAGACATACAAATATGTTATTTTTAACAGCTGGTCTTGGTGGTGGAACAGGAACCGGCGCACTGCCTGTTATTGCTAGTATAGCAAAAAAATTAGGTATTGTAACAGTTGCAATCGTATCGACGCCTTTTAACTTTGAAGGAACTAAAAGAATGAACCTCGCGCTTCAAGGGCTTGAAGAAGTTAAAAGTAATGTGGATACACTATTGATAATTCCAAATCAAAATTTATTTAAAGTTTCTAATGAACAAACTTCATTTGCTGAAGCCTTTAAAAAAGCTGATAATGTTCTTTTTGATGGTGTTAAGGGATTAACTGACTTAATTACTCAACCAGGTTTAATAAACTTAGATTTTGCAGACGTCAGAACTGTTATTAAAGAAATGGGATTTGCAATGATGGGTACTGCTATTGCTGAAGGAGATAACAAAGCAGTAGAAGCATCAAATCTAGCATTAACTAATCCGTTAATCGAAAACGTAGATATGAATACCGCAAAAGGTGTTATTGTAAATATTTCTGGTGGAAGCGACATGACTCTTTTAGAAGTTGATCATGCAGCTAATATTATTCGTCAAAGTGTTAACCCTGATGCTAATATAATATTTGGCTCCTTGATTGATGAAAGCCTTCAAGGGAAGTTAAAAATTAGTATTTTTGCGACTGGTATTGAAGCGACTGGAAAAAAAATTCTCTACTACCCTGACTCAGAAAAAGACAATAGTTTTTCTTCTTTAAAAAATAAAATTAATCAAAAAGCAGATAGTCCTGAGAGTACGAATGACAGCTCTAACTCACTTAATGATGACACACAAATGTCATCCACTGTGTCTGAAATGGAAGAAACTCAATTTAATTTACAAAGTGAGAGCATTGATGAGGAAAAACCACAAAATATTGCCTCTGAAGCTACTACTCCGCCATCAAGTGTGAACTACAAGGGGTTAGAAGAAAAGAAAAAAACAGGCTTCTTTAGCATGCTCTCTAACTTGATGTCATCAGATAAAAAAGAACTGCCCGCTGAGGAAAAAGCAATTGAAAAGAAGGAAAAACCAAAGAAAACAAAGACTGATCCTAATTTATTCCTTTTTAGCGATGTTGTAGAAGAGTCTGACAAATCACATCTAAATAATGACGTCCTAGAGATCAGTGAAATCTCAGATAATAGCCTTGATAGTGACCTGATCGATGAGATGGATACCCCATCTTACTTGAGAAAAGGTTCCTCTCAATCGTAATTTAGTAAAATACAAAGTTTTACAATTATAAAGTAATACACTTGTCATATTTGCTTATTATTTAGCTATATATGAAAAGCTATACAGTTCAAAATCCTATCACTTTAAGTGGTATTGGCTTGCACTCTGGCGAATCTTGTAACATTAAATTAAATCCTGCCGATACAAAAACTGGAATTGTATTCAATCGTGTAGATTGTAAAACCATTGTGCCAGCCAAGTGGGATAAGGTAATATCAACTAAATTTTCAACAAATTTGGCTGTTAATAGTATTGAAGTAAGAACTGTAGAGCATTTACTCAGCGCTTTAGCTGGACTCCACATTGATAATTGTGAAATTGAAATTGATAATTTGGAAGTACCCATTTTAGATGGTAGTTCAAAAATTTTTGTAGATGAAATTTTAAAAGCTGGTTTAAAAGAACTTAATGCATTCCAAGAAGTACTTGAAATAAAAAAACCAGTAAGGTTTGAATGTGATTATGGTTTTGCAGAACTTTTACCAAACTCCTTAGATGCTGAAGGTTTAAACATAAACTTAGAGTCTTGTTTCGATGGAAAGTATCAGGATCAAGATATTTCTATTAAAAATTTGAATGGTAATTACATTGACTCAATTTCTCAGGCACGTACGTTTGGTTTCTACCAAGAGATTGAATATTTAAAATCACAAAACTTAATTAAAGGCGGCTCTTTAGATAATGCGATAGTCATTAAAGATATGAAACCTATGAATAAAGAAGGATTAAGATATGAAAATGAGCTAATGCGCCATAAGGTGTTAGATGTTGTTGGAGATCTTTATTTATCGGGGTATCCTATTATCGGTACTTATAACGGTTTTAAAACTGGCCACTTTATAACTAATAATTTATTAAAAGAGCTATTTAAATCTGAAGAAAATTATTCTATTCATCAAGTTCACTAAACCATATTTTTAGGATCAGTATACTTATCAAACTCTTTCTCGCTTAATTTTGTTAATTCCATACAAGACTCTTTGAGTGATATATTTTTGTTATAGGCATTTAAAGCAACCTTTGAGGCTAAATCGTATCCAATTATTTTTGTAAGAGGGGTTACTAACATAAGGGAATTATTAAGTAATTCTTTAATTTTTTGAGTATTAGCTTTAATCCCAATTAGACAATTTTTATCAAAAGAAATCATACCCTCGCTAATTAGTGATATTGCATCAAGAGTATTATGAATAATAATTGGATTATAAACATTTAATTGGAAATGACCTTGAGTACATGCAAATGATACTGAATTCCTTAGTCCTATCACATGTGCGCAAACCATAGATAAAGCCTCACATTGAGTTGGATTAATTTTACCTGGCATTATAGATGAGCCAGGTTCATTTGCAGGTAGGATGAGTTCAGCGATACCGCTTCTTGGCCCAGATGCCAGTACTCTGATATCATTGGCCATTTTAAATAAAGAACTTGTCAAAATTTCAACACCCGCCATTACCTCTATGAATACATCATGTGAGGCTAGTGCCTCATATTTATTCTTTGCTGATGTAAAAGGAAGTTTTGTATCTTTGCTTAGGTGTTTAACAAACCTTTGGGCAAATCCTCTTGGCGCATTTACACCAGAGCCCACAGCCGTACCGCCTTGGGCTAATTGGTAAAGTTTATTTAATGATTTTCTTATTACAGATTCTGCATATTCAATTTGATCGTGAAATGCTAAAAATTCATTTGAAAGTTTAATTGGGGTTGCGTCCTGTGTGTGGGTACGTCCAATTTTAATAATTCCTTTAAATTGAGATGATTTTTTTTTGAGTGTGTTTTTGATTTTTTTGATTGATGGGAAAAGTTGTCTGTGTATGGCTAAAACAGTTGCAATATGCATAGCCGTTGGAATTGTATCATTTGATGATTGTGATTTATTGATATCGTCATTGGGGTGTAAGGGCCTATTAGATGGAAGTTTGCTGCCTAATAAAAGATTAGATTTATTTGCAATGACCTCATTTAAATTCATATTTACTTGAGTCCCAGAACCTGTTTGCCAAACAACAAGTGGAAATTGATTTTTTAAATCTCCTTTTACAATCATATCGCAAACCTTAACAATTGTGTCGACATGTTTTTTAGAAAGAAGTTTAAAATCTAGATTTGCCTTGGCGCATGATTTTTTTTGTAATGCCAGTGCCTCAATGAAAATATCTTGAAAGTGAAATTTACCTATTCCTATTTCAAAGTTTTGAATAGATCTTTGCGTTTGTGCACCCCATAGATTAGAATTTTCTACTTTTACTTCCCCTAAACTATCTTTTTCAATACGAAATTTGACCATAATTAATAAATACTATATATCACACTTCATGAAAAATATTTTATTAATTCGTCATGGTCAAAGTGAATGGAATAAACTTAATTTATTCACTGGATTTAAAAATGTAGAACTTTCTGAACAGGGGGTGGAAGAGGCTAATAGGGCAGGCCAAAATTTTAAAAATATCAATTTAAAATTTGACCTTGTTTATACAAGTGAGCTTAAAAGGGCCCAAGATACAGCAAAGATCATCTTAGAAAATTTAGGGCAATATGATGAATTAAATGCAAGCGGTAAAATTATTAAAAATATAAATTTGAACGAGAGAGACTATGGAGATTTAACGGGTTTAAATAAAAAAGAAACTGCAGATAAATTTGGAGAGGATCAGGTTCATAAATGGAGAAGGGGGTACTCTGACAGACCTCCAAATGGAGAAAGCTTGGAAGATGTTGTGGCAAGAGTAAGCAAGTACTTTGATACTGAAATTTTTAACCAAATTAAAAATCAAAACATCAATAATATCTTAATTGCAGCGCATGGAAACTCACTTAGAGCATTGCTTATTGTAATGGATATTTACAGAGCTGATGAGATAAATGGAGTAGAATTGTCAACAGGTGAACCAATTCACATTTTGTTTGATAATAATTCCTTTTCTATAAAAGAATAAATCTTGATAAACGCAGCATTAATCGTTGCACTTGTATCTTACTACACAGTGATGTTTATTACTCCAGGGCCGAATAATGCAATGTTAACTATATCCGGGATAAAATTTGGCTTTCGAAGGTCAATTCCTCATATTTCAGGAATTGCGATAGGACATGCAATCCAAGTTTCATTAGTGTGTGTGTTTTTGGGTTATTTTCTAAAAGAATTTCCAAAATTTCAGCTGATTTTAAAGTGGCTCTGTTTTATCTATCTTTTATATCTCGCCTATCGCATGATTGGTTCCATTAAAGATCATCAAAAGGACACGGGAAGACCTTTGAGGTTTTATGAGGCTTCGCTTTTCCAATGGATTAACCCTAAAGCTTGGACTATAGCGATGACTGTTGGTTCGGGTTTCATGCCTATAGAGGAAAAATTGTGGGTCGCTGTTCTTTTTACAGGTTTAATGTCATCAATAGTGAGTTTTCCTTGTATAAGTCTATGGGCGTTATTTGGTACAATGATCAAAAAATTTGTATCTAATGCTAAAATTAAAAAAATTATAGAAATTACTTTTGCAGTTTTGCTTGTATTGACGGGTCTTTATTTAATCTTTTAAATAAGATGGTTAATTAAATTTAAAAACCTATAGCTCAAATAACCTTTTTTAACGATATAAAAATCTTCAATTGTATCCTTATCTAGGGTTTTTATAATTTTAGGTAGTAGATTTTTTAGTTTAGAGCTAAATTTTTCAGAAGCCTCAAGGGGAAGGGCACTGGGTAAATTATCAACTGCCATGACGCTAATACCTTTAAAGTTATAATAGGGTGATTTTAGTGTAGTGCTTTTTATAGTAGTGGGTATAGAACCTTTAATATCACAAGTGATATCACCAATTATTTTAAAAAAGTTTTTACTAATATCTTTTAATGAAAATAATTTGGGAAAGCGATTATCCCAATAATGACAAGAAATTAAAATATCATAATAGCCAATGTAATCAGTGAATTTGTTCTTATACTTTCCATTTCCTATCAAAAGATCATTTAAATTAAACTTACCATCTACTCGAGAGTAGTAATCGATCGGTTTTAAAACTCTAAAACAAGGATTTTCAGATGATGAATTATTGTGTATTTCTTTAAAACCAATTTTCTTCAATAAAAATTGACTTCCCTTCGAGACTAGCCCATCTCCAGTGATTAATATTTTTGTATTTTTAAAATTGAATTTCTTTAGGATTTTTATGATTTCGTTCGAGTGATAAGTTAACTTATTGATTTTGTTGTAATTGATATGTTTGGAGAGAGTTAAGAAAGTTCCCATAATGCCGGCAAACCAACCAAAACCTAAAACCCTCTGATTATTTTTATTTTTCAAGAGCTCGTAATCAATTAATGAGCAATTCTTATCTAAGAGTTTTTTGAGCATAGGCATGTTGTACGACTGACCTTTGATGGTATGAGAAAACATTAAAAAGTTTTGATTCTTTTGAATAATTTTTTTATTAATCTCTTTTATTGATAAAAATAAATCAATTTTTTGTTTGTTATATTTTTTGCATCCAACTTTATAGTACTCTTCATCTGAAATTATCCTATCTGCAGAAGGTTGAATGAAAAAATTAAAGTTTTTATATTTATTTTTTAAATAGAATATATCGCCGGGAACTAAAGGAACCCTGAATTCATTATTTTTATTCTCTTTAAGTATACAAATGTTAATCATATTGTATTTTAATACCAAAGTTATTGAGTCGATTTAGAATGTAATCAACATTGTTAATATCACTGAAGATTCTTTTTACTCCGCTAAGTGGATTATTTTTTAAAATACATTCGATTGTAGAGTATACAGTCAATGAAACACAATTAGACATAGATGAATTTTCAATTTCCCTCGTATCGTCTATGAAAATTGATTTATCATAAATTATATTGCCATTTTTATCCTCAGCTCTTAAGCTGACATATAACAAAACTCTATCCTTTTCCTGAGGTAGGTATTTATTATTTTCCCATAATTCACTACCTAGTTTTTCAATATCTTCTTTGTTATTAATTTTATGAAAAATATTTTGCCAAGCTTCTGTCCAACCCTTGAGTCTTATAGTGCCTCGTTCAAAGTGTTTAATTTTATCTCTAATTGGATCTAATAAATAAGAATTTATATAAGGTATAGAATTTCTATTTGGATATGTTTCAAAATTTTCATCTCTAAAATTTATCAAACTTACATGCTCGTATGGTCGATCTGCGACTGTTTCCTTAAATTGTTTAATATATTTAGCTTGCGTATTTAATGCTCTGATTACACCAACTGGCGACCAACTAAATTTATATTTAAATTCATTGGGAATAAGAGGGAATCCACCACACATACTTTTGAACTCAACATTTTCAACATTCTCGTAATTTATTTTTTCCTGAAAATCATGAACTAGTTTATGAGCTAGGAGATGGTCGATACCTGGATCCAACCCTGCTTCGCACATAAATAAACAGTCATTTTCTTGAAAATTTTTTTCAAGCTCTGTGTATTTTGGATCAAAATAGCTTGATGTAAGTAAGTGGCATTTATTTTTTATTGCTAAATTTGCAATTTCTAAATGCATATTCGCTGGAAGCATAGAAACAATTAGGTCATTGGATGTTAGTTGTTTATCTAAATTTTCTAAATCTAAATGTTTAACTTTTATCTTTTTATGCAATAACATCTCTGCTTTTTCAGCAGATCTATTCCAAACCTCAACATTATGATTATTATTAATTAGCTCAATAATTCCAGGAGGTGAGGATAAACCAACCCCTAGCCAATGTATTGTCTTTATATCCATTTGACGAAAACTTTAGAATAAATTCATTTAAAATTATATATTTATTTATAAATGAAACTGGTACCAGAGTGGGAAGATCATAGTCATTGTTTAATTGCTTGGCCTTGTAATCAAGAGCTATATGGACCCGTTATAGAAAAAGCTAGATTTGAAATAGCCAATTTAGCAAATCAAATAGCTGATGAAGAAAAGGTTATAATCTACTGTAACAAAGATGACTATGATGATTGCAAAAAGTTAGTTGCCAATTCAAGAGTTGAAATTCATTTGATAGGACTAGATGACTCTTGGATGAGAGATATAGCGCCAATTTTTTATAAAGAAAAAAATAAATTACAAAGCATTTCTTTTGAATTTAATGGATATGGTAAATATCCTAATTTTAAAAATGATAATAAAATTTCCGATTACATTTCAAATCAATTAAATATTTCCTCTACAAAAATTGAACTAATCTTAGAGGGGGGAGGAATTACTTATGACGAAAAGGGAAATCTATTTACTACTGAAAGCGTTTTATTAAATCAAAACAGAAACAACCCCTCAAAAGATAAAATCACTGATATTTTAATTAGTTTGTTTGAATTGAAATCTGTTATTTGGTTTGAACAGGGTCTATTTAATGATGATACCGATGGTCATATTGATAATATTTTATGCCCTATAGGTAATGATCATTATTTACTTGCCTCAAGCAACGATCAGTCTTCTCCAAATTACAAAGTATTATTAGAAATAAAAAAAAAACTATTAGAGGAGTTCTCAAAGAAAAATACAAAAATAACAATTACAGAAATACCTCTACCTTCTGAATGTTCAATTGAAGGAAAAAAATTAGTTTCTTCATATATAAATTTTTATTTTACTAAAAACAAAATTTTTCTTCCAAAATTTGGTGTTCGAGAGGATCTAGAGGTTTTAGATTTATTCAAGAGTTTATTTAAGGAAAAACAAATAGTAATGTTAGATACTAAAAATATAAATTATGGAGGAGGAAACATCCATTGTGTAACTATGAATGTACCTAAACTATGAAAATAAAAGTAGCCATTTCTCAATTTGCTTGTATCAAAGGTGATCAAGAGGCAAATATCAATAAAGCATTTGATTTAGCTTCAAAGGCCGTTAGTCAAAAAGTAAATATACTTTTACTTCAAGAATTATTTCAAAGTGAATATTTTTGTTCTACCCAAAATGCCAAGTTTTTTGATTATGCAATTTCATTTCCTGATAACTCTATATTTGAAAAATTTTCTAATTTTTGTAAGCAAAACAATATAGTCATACCAATTAGTTTTTTCGAAAAGTCTGGACAAAACTATTTTAATTCGGTTGTGGTAATAGATGCAGACGGCAGTTTCAGCAGTCTCTATCGCAAATCCCATCTTCCCGATGGTCCTGGCTATAATGAAAAATTTTATTTCTCACCAGGTAACACGGGTTTTAAAGTTTTTAAAACTAAGTTTGCATCAATTGGATGTGCTATTTGTTGGGACCAGTGGTTTCCTGAGTGCGCAAGATCTATGACAATGGATGGCGCAGAGATATTAATGTATCCAACCGCAATCGGATCTGAACCTCATGACTCCACTATAAGTTCAAAAGATCATTGGCAAAATGTTATGAAGGGTCATGCTGCAGCTAATCAAATACCTGTTTTAGCTTCAAATAGGGTTGGAGTTGAAAAGGAAGGAAGTATTTCACTTACTTTTTATGGTAACTCCTTTATTGCTAACCATTTAGGCAATGTAATTTCAAATATGGATAATGAATCCGAAGGCATTGAAGTGAGCGAATTGGATTTAGAAGAATCTAAAAAATATAGGCAATCATGGGGTAATTTTAGAGATAGAAGACCTGAGCTTTACAAAAAAGTTTGTGATTTTTAGCTTTATTTATAATATTATCTAATTGTTATTTATAACATTGGGAGGAAAGTTTAATGAAAAAATTATTAATAGTATTAGCTTCTTTAATCATACCTTTTTCTGCATCTGCTAAAGAAGAATTGTTTATTTACAATTGGTCGGATTATGTTGCAGAGGGTGTTATTGAAAATTTCGAAGAAGAGTTTGGCATTGATGTAACATATGATGTATTTGACTCAAATGAAGTTTTAGAAGCAAAATTATTAGCTGGAAATTCCGGCTATGATATTGTTGTTCCATCAGGGGCATTTTTAGCTAATCAAATCAGAGCAGGTGTATTCCAGGCTCTTGATAAGTCACAATTACCCAACTTAGCAAACCTTGATCCAGCTATACTTGAATATACAGGAAAACATGATCCAGATAATTCTTACTCAGTGAACTGGCTCTATGGCACGACAGGTATAGGTTATAATATCGATATGATTGAAGAGCGTATGCCAGGTGCAACTGAAGATGGCACAGTAGATAGTCTAGATATTCTTTTTGATCCTGAGCTTGTATCAAAATTTGCTGATTGTGGCGTTACAATGTTAGATGCTCCTACTGAAGTGGTAGAAGTGGCTCTTCATTACCTTGGTCATGATCCAAATACTGAAAATACAAACGCTAACCAAGAAGCACTTGATATGTTAAAAAAAGTAAGGCCTTATATTAAGTACTTCGACTCATCTCAATATATTGATGATCTTGCTAACGGTGAAATCTGTCTAGCACTTGGTTGGTCTGGAGACGTATTCCTTGCATCTGATGAGGCTGCAGATGGAATTAACGTTTGGTACTCTGTTCCATCTCAAGGAACAGTAATTTGGTTTGACCAAATGGCTATTCCTGCAGATGCTAAAAATATCGAGAACGCTCATAAATTTATCAATTACTATATGAGACCAGAAGTTGTTGCTGCAAACACCAATTATGTATGGTACCCAAATGCCAATTTAGTTGCCAATACTACCCCAGGGTTAATTGATCAAGAAATATTAGATGACCCTGCAGTCTACGCTGATGAGGAAACAATGGCTAAACTTTTCCCTGATCAGGCGGACTCACCCCAGAAGTCTAGAATCTCTTCAAGAGTATTCAATGAGTTCAAAACTTCTAACTAAAAATATATTAATTTTAAAGCGTAACTAAAATCTAGTTACGCTTTAAATGAATTCCCTATAAGATTTAATCCAATGTCATCAAATGAAGATTTTTTAATAATAGATAATATTAGTAAGCGCTTTGATGATGTAGTCGCTTTAGATAAAGTTTCAGTCAAAATTAAAAGATCTGAGCTATTTAGTTTACTTGGTTCATCCGGATGCGGGAAGTCAACACTGCTAAGAATCATTGCAGGGTTTGAAAAACCAGATGAAGGCAGAATTATATTAGACGGTCAAGATATTACCGATCTCCCCCCTTACCTCAGACCGTTGAATATCATGTTTCAAAATTATGCGCTATTTCCTCATTTAAATGTTTATAAGAATATCGAATTTGGTTTAAAAGAGGAAAAACTTGAAAAAAATCTAATTGAAGAACGAATTAATGAAGCTCTAACATTGCTAGAATTATCAGCCCTTCAAAAAAGAAAAATTAATGAGATCTCAGGTGGTCAGCAGCAAAGAGTTGCTCTTGCCAGGTGTTTAGTTAAGAAACCTAAATTACTATTGCTTGATGAACCACTAGCGGCCTTGGATAAAAAACTAAGAATACAAACACAATTTGAGCTTGTTAATCTGCAATTTAAATTGGGTATAACCTTTATAATAGTAACCCATGATCAAGAAGAGGCCATGTCCTTATCGGATAGAATGGCTGTAATGCAACAAGGTAATATTCTTCAAATCGGCACACCAGTTGAGGTTTATGAGACACCTGGTAATGAATACATAGCTAATTTTATCGGAACAGCCAATATTTTTGAAGTTAATGAAAATCAGGATAGTAAATTATACTCAAGCACATTAAATGCTTTTATTAACTCTGCAAAAGCTATTCCGACAAATAAATTTTTGTTGAGACCAGAAAAAATTGAAATTAGTAAATTTAAAGAGGGAGAAGAAAAAACTCAAACTAATAAATGTATAGGAACTGTTAAAGAAATTGCCTATTTAGGTAGCTATACAAAATATTTAATTAAAACTGATAAAGCTACTTTTTATGTTTTTCAACAAAATAAATTTTTTACTGAGAACTTAAATATTAAATGGGATGACAAAGTCATTTGCTCCTGGAATGAAAATTCAATCTTTCCCATTAATGATTAGTGAGAAGTTAAAAAGCTACAAATTTTGGTTTGTTTTTACGCCTTATTTTTGGTTAGTCTTATTTTTCTTTATACCTTTAGCTTTAATTTTCAAAATATCTATTTCAATTGCTGAGTGGGGGATGCCTCCATACAAAGATTTATTTGAATTTACCGAAAATGGATTTCAAATTAATGCAACTTTGAATAACTATATTTTTGTTTTTTCTGATTTTTATTATTTTAAATCTTATTTAAATTCACTTTCCTTAGCTTTTACCTCCACTTTGATTTGTTTAGTGATTGGCTTTCCTATTGCTTTTTATGTCGCGAAGTCCTCAGAGAGAGTGAGAAATATCATGCTAATTTTTTTAATCATACCATTTTGGACATCTTTTTTATTAAGGGTATATGCATGGAAGGTTCTTTTACAAGGTAATGGATTAATAAATTCATTATTAATTAAATTTGGAATAATTGATAATCCACTTCCTCTTTTGCACAATCACTATGCTGTCATACTTGGAGTTGTATATACCTATCTTCCCTTTATGATACTTCCTTTGTATGGATATCTAGTTAAGTTTGATTTAAATCTTATAGATGCCGCATATGATTTAGGGGCAAAACCTATTAAAGCTTTTTTTAAAGTCATATTGCCATTGTCACTTCCCGGAATAGTAGCTGGTTCAATGTTAGTTTTTATTCCAGTGGTGGGAGAGTTTGTCATCCCGGAGATGTTAGGTGGTAGCGATAGGCTCTATTTTGGTAAAATGATATGGGAAGAATTTTTTCAAAATAGAGATTGGCCTATTGCAAGTGCGCTTGCAATGTCAGGAATTTTATTTCTAGTAGTGCCCATTTTGATTTTTCAGAAACAATATGAAAAATATAATTTAAAATGATTAAAAATTTAAATTTTTTAAAGATTGGCTTGTTATCTTTTGGGTTTATGTTTCTCTACTTTCCCATTTTTACACTCGTTTTTTATTCATTTAACGATAGTGAAAGAGTGATGGTATGGACATCATTCTCTTTTAGATGGTATTCGGAGTTATTTCACAATGAACAGATTTTAGAAGCGTTTTATACCAGTTTAAAGGTAGCATTCTTATCCGCTAGCTTTGCAACTTTGATTGGTGTAATGGTTGGTTATTCTTTAGCTAGGATTAAATATATTCCATTTAGAATATTTTTTATTTTTATTGGCACATCACCTTTAGTTATGCCAGAGATAATATTAGGCCTTTCATTCTTGTTGTTTTTTATAACAACTAATAATTTAATTGGTTTCCCATCTTCTAAAGGTTTTCTTACAGTTCTTATATCTCACATAACATTTTCGATTGCTTTTGTCGGTGTAATCATACAAGCAAGATTAAGTTCCTTTGATAAAAATATTGAGGAGGCCGCTCAAGACTTAGGAGCTATGCCCAATAAAGTTTTTTGGAAAATTACTGCACCTGTAATTTTACCTTCAATTGTCTCTGGATGGTTGTTATCTTTTACCTTATCGCTAGATGACTTAGTAGTAGCTAGTTTTACAAATGGGCCTGGAGCAAATACATTACCAATAGTAGTCTTTTCAAAAGTAAGATTAGGATTAAGCCCTGAGGTAAACGCTCTTTCAGCTATTGTTTTATTAGTTGTGATGTCAGCTGCGTTAATTTTTTATTTTGCAAATAAAAAATCAAACATTCAGAAGTAGGTATTCTCTTTCCCATGCAGTTATAATTTTATTATACGCATTCACTTCTAAGTCTTTTATAGAACAAAAAAGATCAACAAATGTATCGCCAAATATCTCTTTAGCTTCCTTAGATCTAGAGAAAAAATCAATTGATTGATAAATACTATCTGTAAGTGACATATTAACATTGTATGCTGCTTTTTTAGTTTCAGGAGAAGCTTTTAATTTCTTTTTAATACCTAGATAGCCAGCTGACAATGTAGCCGCTATAGCAAGGTAAGGGTTTACATCTGAACCGCATAATCTATTTTCAATTCTTACCTGATTTGCTGAATTAAAATTAGGTACTCTAAATCCGCAGGTTCTATTTTCATATCCCCAATTAAGATTGAATGGCGTGCCTTCCTCCCAAAATCCTCTCAACCTTTTAAATGAATTTACATTAGGCGCAAATAGTGGGAGGAATGCCTTAGAGTATTTTTGTAAGCCGCCAAGGTAATTGTCAAATAATTTTGAAGTTTTTAGGTTCTTATCTGCAAAGACAGGCTTACCATTCTTTAATAAAGATTGATGAATGTGCATTGAGTTACCAGGTGAATCTTCCATCGGCTTGGCCATAAATGTTGCATATAAATTATGCTTAAGTGCAGTTTGTCTTAGTGTACGTTTGAATAAAAATACTTGATCAGCTAAATCTAATGCATTTCCATGTTTAAAATTAATTTCCATTTGTGCAGGCCCATCTTCATGGTTGATTGTTTCCACATCTAATTCTTGAGCTTCACAAAAATCATATAAATCCTCAAATATATGATCGAATTCATTAACAGCATCTATACCATAAGACTGATCTCCCTTTTCTGTTCTGCCTGATTGACCAGCGGGTGTTTCAAGGGGGTAGTCTGGATCATTATTTTTTTTTACTAAATAAAACTCAATTTCAGGAGCTATCACTGGTGTTAGATTCATATCTTCAAACATCTGAATAACTCTCTTCAATATTCCTCGCGAGTAAACTTCAATATCTTTGTTGTTTCGATCAACTGCATCGCAGATGATCTGTGCTGTAGGTTCAGAATACCAAGGAACTACTCTTAGCGTGTCAAAGTCAGGTTTTAAAACAAAATCTCCGTCAGTTGGGTTTAGTAATTGATCATCAATAGAGTAAGTAATATCCCTCGATACAGATAATTTAAAAAGATTCAAAGGAAGTCTCAACCCTCCTGATTCAATAGTGTCTAAAAATTTTTTTGTGGGAAGAATTTTACCTCTGGGGATACCTGAATTATCAGGTATCATACATTCTACTTCAGTAATTTTATTCTTTTTTAACCAATCGATATAATCATTCATAGCTGTTATTGAACTTTAAAATTTGATATTTATGTTTCTGATGGAGTATACAGATAACTATTATTTTCGTACAAAAGCATTAAGCATAGATTCTAGCAAATTAGATGAAGACTTACAATGTGATGTTTGCATTATTGGCGCAGGTTTATCAGGTATTTCGACAGCATTTTATTTAAATAAGCACAATCCTGATTTAAAAATTATAATTTTAGAGAAAAATAAAGTTGGCTGGGGTGCTTCTGGCAGAAATGGTGGCCAAATCATTCATGATTTTTCCGGAGATTTTTCTAATCAAAAACATTCAAAAGATGAAGTTAAAAGTATGTGGAATTTATCTTTAGAGGCAGTTCGCGAAGTAAAAAAAAATATTCGTGAAGTTGGCATTTCTTGTGATTTAGTTGAAGGCTACCTTCTTAATTCTGTTTCAAATAATCACGAAGAAGAGTTAAAGAGGTATGTGGAATATCTTAATAATAATTTTGATTATGACGGCGCTAAATTTTTGAACAAAAATCAAATGTCAGAATACTTTGAAAGCCCATTTTATAAATCCGCAATGTTTGATCGTGAGTGCGGACAAATTCATCCTTTAAATTACTGTTTGTCCTTAACCAAAAAACTATTAGAAAATAAAAATTGTAAAATTTTTGAAGATACTGAGGTGGTTTCCTACTCATCCAATAAAAATGTAAAAATTTTATTACAAAATAACCATACAATTACTGCAAATAAAATGGTTCTTTGTTGTAATGCCTATATTGAAAAACTTAATACCAAACTGCGAAGAAGAATTATGCCTGTAAAAACTTATGTGTCTGTATTTAAAGATATTCCTAAGGTAGAATTAACTAAATTCTTTAAAAAACGACTGACAATTGGAGATATGCTATTTGTCTTAAATTATTTTAGACTCGATCCTCATGATAATTTGATATTTGGGGGAGGTGTTAGTTATTCGAATGTAGAACCACTATCATTAGAATCATCATTGAAAAAAAGTATTAAAAAAATCATGCCTGGTTTAGAAAAGTATAATGCTTGGTGTACATGGAGTGGCCATGTAGCAATTACTGTAAATCGATTACCTGATATAGGGCGATTAGATAATAATATAATCTATGCTCAAGGATACTCAGGTCACGGTTTAGCCTTAACAACTATAGTTGGAAAACTTATTGCACAAACTTTAACTGCGCAAATTAGTAAAATCGACCTATTTGAAAAGATTAAACACAGTAATTTTCCTGGTTTTGGTATTATTGATAAGCCTTTATTGGTTCTTGCTATGAGTTATTTTAGATTAAAAGACTTATGGAGTCTTAAATAGTTTTCCTTTGCCTAGGATTAACTTTGGGTCTAAGTGTTTTTTATAATTAGTTAAAAATTTAACATATTCTTTAGATTTGTATTTTTGAATTAATTCATTTTTTTTGATACCAAGTCCATGCTCTGCAGCAATACTGCCTTTTAATTTCAAAGATAATTTAAAGATATAATTAGTAATTTTTTTCAAATTACTTGCAGAGTCAGGTTCAATTTTAAAATTACAATGCAAATTACCATCGCCTAAATGGCCAAAAAAATAAGGCGTAAATTGTTTATTTAATTTAATATAAGTATTAATTTCTTTTATAAATTTTTCCCAATTATTTAAGGGCAATGAAATATCAAATTTGTGGTTAAAATGATGTATCTTTTGATTATAAACAATTTTTTCTCTTTGTTTCCAAATTTGAGAATTCTGAAGATTTTTTTCAATGTTAATTATTTTAGCAGAATGTTTATTAAATAACTTTTTAGTTGCTGAGTAATAGTTATTTTTTTCATTGGAATTTATTTCAATAATTAGCGCTATATTTTGCTTTTTCTGATCTAATAAAATAGACAGGGGTATCGGAAATATTATCTCAAAACTAATTAAATTGTCATAAAAGTATTTTCTAATATCTTTGAATAAATTAATTGATTTTTTTAGGCTGTTAATTTGAATCAAATAAGTAGTTTTGTATTTCTTAATTGGAATTAATTTTAAATTTGCTTTGGTGATTATTCCAAAAATTCCTTCACTTCCACAAAATATTTTCCAAAATTTTGGTCCAAAGTTATCTTTTTTTAATTTACTTTGTAGATCTAGGATTGTGCCATCGCTTAAAACAACTTCTAGCCCGTTTATATTATTTTCAATATTTCCATACCTTAAAGTCTGAAGTCCGCCTACATTGGTAGAAATATTGCCGCCAATGGTACATTGGCCACTAGGTGCGATATTTACTGGAAAGAAGAGACCTTTTTTTGATACTTTTTCATGTACTTTTTGTAACAGCACTCCACTTTCGACCGTAATAATTAAATTATCTTCATCTAAATCAATAACTTTATTCATATTTTTAAAATTTATATAAATAGTTTTATTTATAATTGATGTTGTTCCTTCAACTCTATTAGTTTCTCCCCCTAAAGGGATAACGTTAATGTCATTTTTAAATGCGAAACTCATTAGTTTTGAAATTTCTTTGGTATTCTTTGGAAATGCTAAAAGTCTATTTTCTATAATTTTTGTTTTAATGGGGTATTTCATCAATTTATGTTTTAGAAGACGCTCTTTTTAATCTGTCATTAATTGCTATACCAATTCCTTCATTTGGTATAGGCGCAATACTTATAGTTTTAAATTTTTTATTAATATCAGCTAAATAAATATAGTGATATAGATTTCTAGCTGCTTCTTTTAAACTATTTCTTTCACTTAAATTTTTAAATTGACCAATTTTATTTTTACCAAAATTAATAAAAGCTGATAATTTTTTTTTATTTTTTATGTTTAAAAATAGTTTTTTATTAGGAGAGTAATGCTTCTTATCACTACCAGGGAAACTGAGATTAGTTAAGTTATGATTAAAGTTAAGATAGGGCATCAATTTTAAAATATGCTTTTTTGTTATTTGACCATTTCTAAGAATTGATACATTTGAATTATCCAATTTCAAAATTGTAGACTCAATACCAATTTTGCAATGACCATCGTCTATTATTATTAATTGAGTACCGATAAACTGATCGAAAACCATTTGAGGTGTAACAGGGCTAATTTGTTTATATCTGTTTGCAGAGGGCATGACCAAAGGTTTATTTAAGTGTTTAATTACCTTTTGTGTAAATTTATTATTTGGAACTCTGACGGCGCATTCTCCTTTTATTGTTAGGTTTTTAGGTATTTTTTTTGACTTTGCTTTTAAAATAAAGGTAAGAGGTCCGGGCCAAAATTTTTTTGATAATATCTCTATTTCATCATTTATATAAAAGAATTTCTTAACCATGGCTAAATCAGAACAATGGAAGATTAGTTTTTTACTAAGTGGTCGTTTTTTTAAGAAATATATTTTTTTTGCTGCTTTTAAACTTGTACCTAAACCAGCTAAACCATAAACAGTCTCCGTAGGGAGAACAATCAAATCTTCAGAATTTAATTTTTGTTTTATGTATCTTAGTAGGGATATATTTTCATTTTTTTTTACTATAATTGGCATAATTTACATAATTAGATATATTTTTAGTACTGAATCTTGACTATTCAGGTTTAAGTTTACAACTTTATGAAAATTTGTGCCATTATTCTTTCAGCTGGTAAAAGTAATAGATTTAATTCTGATAAGCCAAAATTTATGCATGAAATTTCTGGCCAGCAAATTATTAATTACAATATTAATGCTGTCAAAAAAATTAAAAAAATTAATAAATTATTCATCATTACAAGTTCTCAAAATAAAAAATATTTTGAAAATATCGAGCCAAATATTTTTATTCAGAATCCATTGGATGGCACCGGAGGAGCGTTAAAGCAATTTGCAAAAGTAAATAAAAATTTTGATTATTATTTAGTTCTTCTAGCAGATACACCTATTTTTGAATATAAAATACTTCAAAATTTTCTAAATAAGAGCATCTCACAAAAAAATGATGTTAGTGTCATTTCTCAATTTATTGATAATCCTGAGGGGTATGGAAGAATTGTAATTGAAAAAAATTCTTTTTATCAAATTATTGAAGATAAGGACTGTAATGCAATTCAAAAAAAAATTAACCTAGTCAATACTGGTATATTTTTAATTTCTAAAACAGCCATTAGTAATATTGACTTAATAAAAAGAAATATAAATAAGAAAGAATTTTATCTAACAGATTTAGTAAGTATATCTAAACAAAAAAATATGCGAACTTTTGCCTACATAAATAAAGAGACTGAAATAAGAGGCGTTAATACAATTAGTGAATTAAATGAATTGGAAACACTCTCTCAAATTCATATTAAAAAAAGAATAATGAATGCAGGAGCTATTATTCATAGTCCTGAAACTGTCTATATAGAAGAAAACGCAAAAATAGAAAAAGGTGTAATCATCGAACCCAACGTTGTTATAAAAAAAAATGTTTCTATAAAAAATGGCACTACAATTAGATCATTTTCTTATCTCGAAGATGCAAAAATTGGCTCTAATTGTATAATTGGTCCCTTTGCACGATTAAGACCGGGCACAACTCTTGAAGGTGACAATAGAATAGGCAATTTCGTTGAAATTAAAAAGTCTAAATTATCAAAAGGAGTTAAGGCTAATCATTTAACATATATCGGTGATACAACCGTAGGTAAAAACACTAATATAGGCGCAGGTACTATAACCTGCAATTATGATGGAAAAAATAAATTAAGTTGTAAAATAGGCAACAACAGTTTTATTGGTTCCAATACTTCTATTGTTGCGCCAGTTGAGATAGGTGCAAATTCATATATTGCTGCCGGATCAGTTATTACAAAAAATATCCCTAAAAAAAGTTTTTCTATTTCAAGAGCGAAACAGAAAATATATAAAAATCGTGTAGTCAAATAATCATGTGTGGAATTGTAGGTATTCTAAATTCATCAAGCTTACTAAGTAGTTCAATTGAAATTTTAAAAAAACTTGAATATAGAGGCTATGACTCAGCTGGTATTTCGCTATTTTCTGATACTAATATTAAAACTATTAAAAGTGTTGGTAAGATTTCAGCTTTAGAAAAAAAAACAAAAGGAATTCGTGATAATAGTTTTCAAGGAGTAATTGGTCATACTAGATGGGCCACTCATGGAGTTGTGAGTAAAAATAATGCCCATCCTTTCGCTAATGATGATCTTACACTTGTTTGTAACGGAATTATTGAAAATTATAAGCAGATACAGGATCGATATAATGAAATACCAAATAATATTAAATCTGACACAGAAGTTAGTTTTTATTTTTTATCTTATTTGCTTAATAAGTATGAAGATCCGAATGAGTCTTTAAAAATCTTTAAAAAAACAATCAAAGGTAATTATGCGTTTGTAATTTATATCAAACGAAATAAGACATTTTATCTTTTAAAAGAAGGTAGTCCTTTGTCATTGGCAAAGAGTAAAAATTCCTTTTTTATTTGCTCTGACTCTTCAATTCTTTCAAACTATCATGATGAGGTTTATCATCTTAAAGACGGAGATATGATTGCAATTCATAATTCAAATATTTTTAATAATAAAAAAATTAATTTTGTACCCAATATTGTTAATCAAAACCCCTATGATAAAGGCAAATTTCAACATTATATGCTCAAGGAAATTCACGAGCAGCCTGAAGTATTAAAGAAAACACAAGAAAACTATAGGAATGAGTTTTTTTTAGACTTTCAAAATAAATTCAAAGATTTATTTAATGTTGATCAAATTATATTTGTAGGTTGTGGAACAGCATATCATGCGTGTCTAATAGGAGAATATTACTTTAATAATTTTACCAATTTGAACACCTCTTGCGAGTTAGCGTCTGAAATAAGATATAAGAAGTTAAATAAAAAAAATAAAAATTTGTATGTATTTGTTTCTCAATCTGGTGAAACAATGGATACTTTAATGGCTTTAAAATATATAAAAAAAAATAACTTCAAAACCATTGTAATTACTAATTCTCTTCAAAGCAGTATGGTTAGGGAAGCTGATGTGACAATACCTACATATGCTTTAAAAGAAGTAGGAGTGGCATCAACCAAAGCTTTCACTTGTCAGATTCTTGGTTTAGCTAATTTGGCACTTGAGGTTGGTAAAATGACTAGATCTATAAATGTAAAATTATTTAATTCTAATATCAAAATCTTAAAAGATTTACCTAAAAAACTAAATTTTATAATCAAAGATTTTACACCTATGGCTAAAAAAATTTCAAAAAAACTATCCAATTGCGATGCTTGCTATTTCATTGGCAGGAATATTTCATACCCGTTAGCTTTAGAGGGCTCTCTTAAGTTAAAAGAAATTTCTTATATGCATAGTGAAGGTTTTCCTGGCGGTGAAATGAAACATGGGCCAATTGCTCTTATAGATAATAAAACCTACACGATTTGTATAAATCCTAATAATCAACTATCAGAAAAAACACTCTCAAATGCTCAAGAAATACTTGCTAGAAATGGAAAAGTTTTAATGTTATCAAGCCAAAATTTTTCAAGAACAAAATCCTTCGAAATGGATTTCGCTTTACTTCCAAAAGAAAACTTTATTGACACACCTTTTATTTATTCTATTCCACTTCAATTAATTTCATATTATTTTGCTCTTAGTCAGGGTACAGATATTGATCAACCAAGAAATTTGGCCAAATCTGTTACAGTTGAGTAAAATATGAGTAAAAAAATTATTTCAGTTGATAACAAAATCGTAGCATCAATTATTTCTTCTTTATCGGGTTATGAATTATCTGGAGATTTAACAAATTTTAATACTACACATTTATTACTACCCTATTCATTTTCTGATTTAGTTTTATCAGATGAAATTAATATGAATAGCTTTGGTATCATTAATAAATCCAAATTATTTTTGAGAGAGCCTATAATTGGCGATGAGATAATTTATAGAAATGTAAATAAGATCGATATCACTAATAAAAAAGCAGATATTATGATTTCGACTAATACGTCAAAGTCATTTTATTTCGTTGCCATAGATAATACTCAGCATAAATTTTCTTCTTCAATTTTTACAAACCTATCAATCACTAATTTAAATATTTTATTCCCGTCTTCTGAGAAAATAATTTTAATTTCAGAAAGTTCAAAAATTATTAATTTGTATGCTAAAAAATTATTAAATTTAAACTTAAAAGAAGAGTTAATTGAAAAAGTAAATATTCCAACATCTTTGAAAATTACTGAAAAAGAACAAATTTCAAAAATTATCGAAGTAAATAATAGTACTTATGTAGGTTTATGTTACCAATTAGCAAATTTATTAAAATCTAATCTTGCAGATAGTAATCTTATAGTATCATCACCTAATCAAACCAATTATCTATTTAAGTTTTTTACTTTTTTTTACACATTACTACCAAGTAGCCTTTCTAGCTTTATTTTTAAATTTTTATTAAGATTCATAGGGGTTAGTTATTTTTCAAGACAGTTATTAGAAATTAATAACCTTTATTCAGTTGGAAATTATAACTTTTCTAATGATATAGATGCTTCTCAAAGCCCTTTTTATTCAAGTGGTAAATTTTTTCCTACGCTTAAAATATTAAACTCTAATAAATCTTTTTTTAATCATTTAGGTGAATCTGAAAATTTATTACTTTCCTCAAAGTTTTCCATTAATTCAAAATTAAACACTATTAAATTTACTTCTGATTTAGTAAACAATAAAAATGATTTGAAGATTAGCCAAGGCTCTTATGATCTTTTAGATTTAGATAAATATTATTATATAGTCTCTAAAGATGGCTTGATCAAAACAGCAGATCTTGTAGTCAATTTAAAAAAATCGGGACAATTAAAGTCTCAAAAATTAAAATATACTGATCCTAAGCAAAAAGTTATTGATACTTTTAGAGTCTCGCAGTTCGTAAGGGGCATTCCACCTTTGAGGCTCCCACAGCTTTGGCCTTTTAAAGTTAAAAATTAATAATCTCTTTTATTTACAACAATTAACAATATAATCCACTCCTCATGAAATGGACCGCAGATAGTTGGAAAAATTTTGAGGCAAAACAAATGCCTATTTATGCTGATAAAAATCAGTTAAATAATGTAGTTGATAACCTTTCAAAATTTCCCCCTTTGATTTTCGCTGGTGAAACCAGATCTTTAAAGGCCCAGATTCATAAAGTCCAAAAGGGCGAGTCATTTTACTTACAGGGGGGAGATTGTGCAGAAAGCTTTAATGAGCTCAACCCTAATACCATAAGAGATACATTTAAACTGTTGTTGCAAATGTCAGTCGTATTAACATTTGCTACAAACACCCCGGTTGTAAAACTTGGAAGAATTGGGGGGCAATTTGCTAAACCTAGAAGCTCAGATTTTGAAGAAAAAGATGGTGAAAAACTTCCAAGCTACAGAGGTGACATTATCAATTCCTATGAATTTAATAAAGATTCAAGAGAACCAGACCCATCAAGGATGATACAAGCATACAACCATTCAGCATCAACTCTCAATTTATTAAGGGCTTTTGCCCAAGGCGGGTTTGCAAGTTTAACTCAACTAAATAAATGGAATTTAGATTTTGCCGATAATTTTAATTCAACTAAAAAATATAAAGAGTTATCTGTTAAAATTAGTGATTGTATAAAATTTATGAATGCATGCGGCATTAACGAAAATAACACCAGAGAACTAAGGGAAACTGATTTTTACACAAGCCACGAAGCATTACTCCTCCCTTATGAACAAGCTTTTACTAGAATAGATAGTACTACAGGGGATTGGTATAATGTAAATGCTCATTTTCTATGGGTGGGTGATAGAACAAGAGACCCAAATGGAGCGCATATTCATTATTTGAGTGGAATCAAGAATCCTCTAGGGATAAAAGTAGGCCCATCGACTAAAATTGACGAGCTAAAAAGAAATATAGATATCCTAAACCCAGAAAATGAAGGGGGTAGATTAACTCTTATAGTAAGAATGGGAGCGGATAAAATTGAGTCTACTTTCCCCTCACTCTTAAAAGAAATCGATAAGATGGGTATGAACTTAACATGGGTTTGTGACCCGATGCACGGCAATACCTCAACAAGTAATTCAGGATATAAAACAAGAGCTACAGAAAATATCTTTAAAGAAATTAAATCCTTCTTTGAAATTCATAAATCACAGGGAAGCATAGCTGGCGGTGTGCATTTAGAACTTACTGGCTTAAATGTGACTGAATGCGTTGGCGGCCCAGATGACATAAAGGATGAAGATTTAGGCGATAGGTATCATACTTTTTGCGACCCTAGGCTGAATGTTAACCAGTCTTTAGAACTGTCATTTTTGTTAGCTGATTTATTCTCAAACGGAGATGTTCGTTAGTTTTCTTATTCAAGATGAATAAAAAGACTAATCAGGATTTTATAAATTCACATACTGATAATTACTTTTTAAAATCAAAAGAAATTATTAAAAAATATGGTGATTTAAATGTTACCTACGCTGTTTTTATTAGAAGACCAGGTATCGTAGCTCTTAAGTTGGCGGTAGATTGGATAAAATCTATTGCAAAAGAAAGAGGCATAAAAATAAATACATCAACCCCTTTCAAAGAAGGAGAATATTTCGGTGCAGGAGAGCCTATTCTTTATATCAAAGGTTCCTTTAAAAATTTAGTTGATCTAGAAACTTTATTTCTTCAAAAAATTGGTCCCGCTTGTATTGCAGCCGCAAATGCTTTTCAAATGTGCATTGATTTACCCAAAACATCTTTTATTGCTATGGATGCAAGACATTGTGCCGGATCAGATATGTCAAATTTGATGTCCTATGCCGCTTCAGTGGGTTCAAAAGCAGCCAGAAAAAAAAATGCTAATGGTTTTATTGGGACATCTATTCAAGCTACTGCAAATTACTTCCCATTAAACAAAGCTTTAGGAACTATGCCTCATGCAATAATTGGTTATGCGGGTTCAACACTAGAAGCTGTTAAAATGTTTCACAGTACATTCCCCAGGGATGACTTAGTTATATTGCCTGATTATTTTGGAAAAGAAATAACTGACTCAATACAAGTTTGTAACTATTTTGATAAGTTATCCAAAAACGGCAAAGTCATGATTAGACTAGACACCCCAAGCGGCAGGTTTATTGAAGGATTAGATACAGCAAAATCTTATGAAGTTTTAGAAAAATTTGCTCCTGACTCTATTAAAGAATACAGATCTGATGATGAATTAAGACATCTAGTTGGCCCAGGTGTATCTGCTTCTGCTATATGGTATCTTCGATCTCAACTAGATAAATTTGGTTTTAAAAAAGTTAAAATTATAGCCTCTAGTGGTTTTACTAATGCTAAATGTAGAGCGATAGCAATTGCAAAAGCACCTGTAGATGTTATTGGTACAGGAAGTTTTTTACCTGAGAAATGGTCTGAAACTTATGCGACTGCAGATATAATAAAATATGGCAATACACCTAGAGTAAAAGTATCCAGAGAATATCTGTTAAAAAAATTAAAGTAATGATAATAACCCGATTTGCACCAAGCCCAACTGGACATATCCATTTAGGTAATATGAGATCATGTTTTTTAAATTGGATATTTGCTAAAAAAGAAAATGGAAAATTTATATTGAGGTTTGATGATACAGATAAGGAAAGAAGCAAGCAGGAATTTGTTGATTCAATTCAAGAAGATTTAAAATGGATGAACGTTAATCATGATGAAATTTTTTATCAAAGCAAAAGACTTGACAGATATAATGAAGTTTTTGATCAATTAATATTAAAAAAAATAGTTTACCCATGTTTTGAAAGCAATGAAGAACTAGAGTTAAAGAAAAAACTATTGTTAAAAGCTGGTAAGCCACCAATTTATGATCGGGAAGCCTTAAATTTATCAAAAGAGGAGATTGAAAAAAAAATAGTAAATGGTGAAAGACCATATTGGAGATTTAAATTATCTCAGTCAAAAGTATTTTGGGATGATTTGGTGAAGGGTAGAACAGAGGTGGATTTGGCATCGCAATCAGACCCTGTCTTGCGAAGAGCTGATGGGAGTTATCTATATCATTTTCCTAGTGTTGTTGATGATATTGATATGAATATCTCGCACATTATAAGAGGAGAGGATCATTTATCAAATACTGCTATACATATTGAAATTTTTGATAGTTTAGAGAAAAAACCACCTATATTTGGACATAACCCACTTATGTTAAATGAGGATGGCACTAAATTAAGTAAAAGAAACTTTGACTCTATTACTATTCAAAAGTTTAAAATAAATAACTATTTACCAAATGCTATATTATCTTATTTATATTCAGTTGGATTGAATGCTGATTTTGATTTTGAAGAAATAATTTTCAATAAATTCCAAGATTTCGATATTTCTAAAATATCCAACAATTTACCAAAAGTAGATCTATTAAAAGTCGATAATTTTCAAAAAAACTTATTAAGAAAAATGTCTTGTGAAAAATTGATAAATCATTTTAACGAGCTAAATGATTTAAAATTAAGTTCTAAAGAATGGGATTTGATTAAAAACAATATCGATAATTATATAGATATTATAGATCAATTAAAAATCATACGAAGAGAGTGTCTTGAAAAATCACCTGATCAAACTTTTCTTCAAGGTTTAGTTAAGAATATCAATCACCTAGTATTTAGTGATTTTGACTCCTATGTTAAATCACTTATGATTTTAAATAAGGATTTAACTAAAAAAGATATATTTATGAATACTAGGTTTATTCTGACAGGTAATGACAAAGGCCCCTCTGTTAAAGAATTATTCGACTATTATGGAGCAGAAAAATTTATAGAATTAATTAATGAGTTTAAAACTTTTTAATACCCTCTCTAAATCTAAAGAAGTATTTAATCCTATTAATGTTAATGATATTAAAATTTATGCATGTGGTCCTACACTTTATAACAACCCACATATAGGTAATTTTAGACCAATTATAATTTTCGATGTTTTATATAGATTTCTAAGACATCATTATGGAATAAACAATGTTACTTACGTAAGAAATATCACGGATATTGATGATAAAATTATCAATAGATCTCTAGAATTAGCAATATCTACTGAAGATTTAGTTAAATCTGTAAAGGAAATTTATCATGATAATTTATCTAAACTTCAAATATTACCTCCATCTTACGAACCACACGCAACAGAATATATTCCTAAGATGATTGAAATGATAGAAGATCTAGTTAAAAATAATTTCGCATATGTTTCAGATAATCATGTCTTGTTTGAATCTAAAAAATATCAAAACTATGGAGAATTATCCAAACTATCATTAAAAGATATTATTAGCGGTGCTAGGGTTGAAGTAGCAAATTATAAAAAAAATCCCGAAGATTTTGTTTTGTGGAAGCCATCAAAAGATGATGAACCGTCTTGGGCTAGTCCTTGGGGAGAGGGTAGGCCAGGTTGGCATATTGAATGTTCTGCTATGATTGCAGAATTGCTAGGGCCGACTATTGATATACATGCAGGTGGTTTAGATTTAATTTTTCCTCATCATGAAAATGAAATCGCTCAATCTTCATGTTATCACAATGCTAAAATGGCTAATTACTGGCTTCATAATGGATTTATAAATTTTAAAGGTGAAAAAATGTCTAAATCAATTGGCAATATAACTATCATTGATGATCTTTTAAAAAAAGTAAACCCAATGGTCATAAAATACTCCTTACTATCTACTCATTATAGACAACCAATAGATTTTTCTGATGACCTACTGAATTATAGTGAAAATATAATTTCAAAATGGAGAGATTTTATATGTGAACCAACTGAGATAGTTTATGATGAAGAATTTATTAATTCACTTAATGATGATCTGAATACCCCAATGGCATTGATGCGTATTCAACAAATATACGCAAAGATTAAAAAAGACCCCAAAAATAAAGGTTTGTTAAATACCTTTAATTGTTGTTTAGATTTAATAGGTCTAGTTCCAAGTTTTAAAAAAAATGAATTAGATCTTGATAATGAATTTATTGAAAATATTATAACTCGCCGAAATGAGGCAAAAAAATTAAAAAATTTCGAATTGGCTGATCAACTTCGAGCAGATTTGTTGGACAAGGGTATTTTGCTTGAGGATACTAAGGATGGAACAATATGGAAGAAAATTTAAATAAAATATACTTTTTTGATACTACTCTAAGGGATGGTCAACAAACAACTGGTGTTGATTTTAGCGTAGAAGATAAAATTAAATTTTCTCAATCATTAGACGAGTTAGGTTTGGATTATATTGAAGGTGGTTGGCCAGGTTCTAATCCCACCGATGATAAATTTTTTCAAGATTACCCAAAATTTAGAAATTCAAATTTAGTTGCATTTGGTATGACTCGCAGACCATCATCAAGTGTAGCTAATGACCCTGGCCTTAATAATTTAATTAATACCAAAGTTAAAAGTATTTGTATTGTAGGTAAATCATCTTCCTATCAAGTTGAAAAAGCACTAGAAATTTCAAAGGAAGATAATTTAAAAATGATTGGTGAGAGTATCAAACATATTAATTCACAAGGTATTGAGGCAATGTATGACGCTGAACATTTTTTTGATGGCTACAAGTCAGATCCAAAATTTGCAATAGATTGTTTACTTGCTGCTTATACTAATGGGGCTAGATGGATTGTTTTATGTGATACAAATGGAGGAACCCTCCCCCATGAAGTTGAGGAAATTGTTGGTGAAGTCATAAAAAAAATTCCTGGGAAAAATTTAGGTATTCATGCACACAATGATACCGAAAATGCAGTAGCTAACTCTCTTGCTGCAGTACGAGCAGGAGTGAGACAGGTTCAAGGAACTATTAATGGTCTTGGAGAAAGATGTGGTAATGCTAACTTAATTTCGGTTATTCCATCAATCGTTTTAAAAACAAACTATGAAACATCTATTAGTAAGGAGAATTTATCTTTATTAAAGAAAACATCCTTATTGCTTGATGAGATACTAAATAGAGCTTCAAATAAACAACAAGCTTATGTGGGTGAGAATGCTTTTTCTCATAAAGGAGGATTACATGTTTCAGCAATTAACAAGGATCCTAAAACATACGAACATATAGATCCAAAAATTGTAGGAAATACTCGAAAAATCGTAATTTCTGACCAATCCGGGAGGTCTAATATTACCTCGCTTCTAAGTACCGTAGGTATTAACCCAGATGATCATAAAGAAAAACTAGATTTACTTTTACAAAGGGTAAAAGATAAAGAATTTAAAGGGTATGCATTTGATGAAGCCCTAGCTAGTTTTGAAATACTTGCGCGTGATACTTTATTTGGAATTCCAAGTTTTTTTGAATTGATAAGATTTAAAGTAATAGATGATAGAAGATGGAATGCAAAAGGTGAACTTGTAACTGAATCGGAAGCTACCGTTAGAGTTGTTGTTAACAACCAGGAATTTTTAAATGTTGAAGTAGGAAATGGACCTGTTAACGCTCTTGATAAAGCTTTAAGAAAATCATTAATAAGCTTTTATCCATCTCTTCAAGATTTAGAACTTGCTGATTTTAAAGTTAGAATACTCTCTTCTGAAAAAGGTACTGATGCTATAGTAAGAGTAATCATAGAAACTAAAGATAAAGATGGTTCAATTTGGACAACTGTTGGAGTTTCAACAAATATAATCGATGCTTCTTATAACGCTTTAAAAGAAAGTTTAATTTTTAAATTAATCAAAGTTTCTTGAATAAAAAAATTCAATTTATCCTTAATCGACCGCAGTTATCTGAAAATATCGGGATGTCTTTGCGTTCATTAGGATGTTTTGGATTTGAAAATTTAATATTAGTCAATCCTAGAAATTCATGGCCAAATGAAAAGGGCATAAGAGCGTCAAAACATTTCTCTGATTTAGCAAATAAAATAAAAACATTTAATAGTTTAGAAGGAGCGATTGCAAAAAATGAAATTGTAATTGCTACTACTGTTCGGCAAAGAGATTTTGTGATACCTCAAATTAGTTTTAAAGATATTAAAAGAATTAAAGCTAAGAATATTTGCATTCTTTTTGGTCAGGAGAATAACGGACTTAATAATTTAGAGCTATCCCACGCAAATTATATTTTAACGATACCAACTATGAATGGTTATTCGTTAAACCTCTCTCATTGCATTTCTATTGTTGCTTATGAATTAAGTAAAATGTTTAAGGTTAGTATTAAAGATAAAAGCCATAAGATTCTCAAGCCAAGTTCATCAGATATTGAAAAATTTGTTAATTTTTTAATGAAATTGCTCAATAAACAAGGTTTTACAACGATTTTTACAAAAAAATTAAATTTAGAAATTTCTATCAGAAACTTCTTAAAAACATCAAATATTTCACAAAAATCTCTTAAAACTGCATATGGAATATTGAAATTTATAACAAAATAAATTGACTTAAAATACGAAATCTATATAAAACACCAATTCATGACAAAAAGATTATCTTCAAAGCACAAGATTGATAGACGTCTTGGCTTGAATTTATGGGGAAGACCTAAAAGTCCATTCAATAGAAGACCTTATGGCCCAGGTCAGCATGGTCAAGCAAGAAAAAGAAAACTATCAGATTTTGGTGTTCAACTAGCTGCTAAACAGAAGCTTAAAAAATACTATGGAGATATCACCGAAAAACAGTTTAAGAAAATTTATCAAGAAGCTTCAAGACAAAGAGGCGATACAAGTCAAATTTTGATAGAACTACTTGAGAGAAGGTTAGATGCAGTAGTATTTAGATTAAAATTTGCACCAACAGTTTTTGCTGCAAGACAACTTGTTAATCATGGACATGTTCTTGTTAACGGTAAAGTAGTTGATAAAAAATCCTATCAGGTAAAAGATGGCGATGAGATTTCTCTTCAACAAACTAGCCAGAATATTCCAATGATCATTCAGACATTAAGTTCTAATGAACGAGATGTTCCAGAATACCTTCAATTAGAGATTTCTAAGTGTTTAGGTAAATTTGTTCGTGGCCCTCAACTGACTGATGTTCCATATCCTGTTCAAATGGAACCAAATCTTGTAGTCGAGTTTTACTCTAGATAAAACTACTGAATTTCTGTTTTAATACCCCTTGTATTAAAAAGTTCAATTAGTTCTCCAGACTCAGCCATTTCTTTCATAATATCACAGCCTCCTACGAATTCCTTTTTGATATAAAGCTGTGGAATAGTGGGCCAATTTGAAAAAGCTTTAATACCCTCTCGGATTTCTTCATTTTCAAGAACATTACAATGTCCAAACTCCACACCACATTTTTTTAATATAGCACTTGCAACTGAAGAAAAACCACACATCGGGAAATCAGGGTTTCCTTTCATGAATAAAAATACATCATTCTCTTGTATTAACTGTTCAATTTGGTTTTTAATATTTTCATCTAAGTTCATTATTCAGTTCCTTTCGTTTTTAACTGCATAGCATGAAGTTCGCTATCCATTAACCCATCTAGCGATTTGTATACTAGTTGATGCTGTTGGATTCTGGATAATCCATTAAACATACTACTTTCTATTGTAACCGAGTAGTGGTTATTATCTCCCGCCAAATCTTCTATTAAGATCTTTGAATTTGGGAATTTTTCAGTAATAATTTTTTCAAGTCTATTTTGTTCTATGGGCATTTTTAATGAATTATATTCTCAAAGTTCTTTTTATATTTTGTGTAAACATCCTTAAAATCTATTTTTTGGTTATTTATATCTATTGTACTCTTTTTAACCACCCCTAGTTTATATAGTTCAATATTATTTTTTTTACTTATTTCTGATATTTTTTCTTTATTTTTCTTATTTATAGATATTACATACCCTGCTGAGAATTCACAAAATAAATTAATAAGATTTTGAATCTCAATTTTAAAACCTAAGTCTTTTTTGATCATTTTAAGTAGGGAGTTAAAGATGCCTCCACGGGAAATATCGTTGCAACTTCTAATTAGTCCCTGCTCAGAGGACTCTAAAATAAAATTAGCAGCTTTTAATTCCTCATCGAGGTTGGTATCTGCTAAATCATTAAAACTATTCATTTCATGAATGTTTAATTGATCTTGTAAAAAATAAGGACTGTAGGAGGGATCTAAACATTTTCCAATGTAAAGTATTTCATCATCTTCCCCTTGAAAGAAATTGCTATTTAGTTTTTCATAGTTCAAATTTGAGCCTACCATTCCAATAACAGGCGTTGGTTTAATGGGCTGATCGTTAGTTTGGTTGTAAAGAGATACGTTTCCTGAAACTATTGGGGTATTTAAGTAGCTAGCTGCCTCTTTTAATCCATCAATGGAAAGCACCAATTCCCCCATGATGTTAGGATCGAGAGGGCTAGCAAAATTTAAATTATTAGTAATAGCTAAAGGTTTCAGGTTTGATGAAATCAAGTTTCTATATGATTCTGCAACAGTAGCTTTCATTCCTTTTTTAGGATTAATTCTTATATACAGTGGGTTACAATCCGTAGTAGCGCCTATAGCCTTGTTGGTTCCATGAATTTTAACCACTCCCGCTGATTGACCAGGGTCTTTAATTGTATCGCCCATTACAGTTGAGTCGTATTGATTATACACCCAGGATTTATCGATATAATTAAGATTATTCAATTGATTTTCAATCAATAGGTCTAAATTTAAGTTCTTTGTATCAAATGTTTTTTCTTTTCTTTTTCTTGGTATAAAAAATTCACGATCATATTCTGGTGCATCTTCAACGATTATATCAACTGGAAGATTAACAACTTCTTTTCCTTGAGAGGTGAAAACGACTCTTTTGGTATTGGTAATTTCGCCAATGACCTCATAATCAATTTGCCATTTTTGTAAAATTTTTCTTACTTTATCATCGTTATCCTTGTCGATTACGGCAAGCATACGCTCTTGACTTTCTGAAAGTAAAATTTCGTAAGCTGATAAAGGCTGCCTTAAAGGGACTTTATCAAGGTCAATATGAACGCCTACATTTCCTTTGGATGCCATTTCTACACTTGATGATGTAATACCTGCTGCCCCCATATCTTGCATAGACTCAATGAATCCACTAGCCATTAGTTCTAAGCAACCTTCCATTAAAAGCTTTTCCATAAACGGATCACCAACTTGTACTGAGGGTCTTTTATCGTCTTCGTCATCTTCGGAAAAAACATCAGACGCCATACTTGCACCGTGTATACCATCTTTGCCTGTTTTTGAGCCGATGTAGACAATCAAGCCGCCGAGAGTTTTTGGCTTTGAATAAAAAATAGCATCTTTTTTAACATGACCTATTGCCATTGCATTTACTAAATTATTGAAATCATAAGAATGTTCAAATTCACACTCTCCGCCGATGTTGGGTATGCCTATGCAATTGCCATAGTGACCTATCCCATGAACAACGCCATTTAGTAAAAATCTTGTCTTGTCGGTGGTGATAGCTCCAAATCGAATGGAGTCTAAAGTTGCAATGGGCCTGGCCCCCATGGTGAAAATATCTCTTAGGATTCCACCTACACCGGTAGCTGAACCGTTAAAGGGTTCGATGTAGCTAGGGTGGTTGTGGCTTTCAATTTTAAATGCAATACCGTCTTGATCTTCTAAATCAATAATCCCTGCATTTTCACCTGGCCCCTGAATGACAATTTCATTATTGGTAGGGAGTTTTTTTAACCACTTTTTTGAAGTTTTATAGCAACAATGTTCATTCCACATTGCAGAAAAAATACCTAGTTCTTCAATTGTTAAATCTCTTTTTAGATAATTTTTAATAATCGAAAACTCATCCAGCGTTAATCCATGCTGCAATATTAAATCATCATTCATGATAAGATTGACTCAATAATAAGTTTCCCATCTTCAGAAGAATGGTATTTTTGATAGGCTCTCTCAGGGTGGGGCATCAAACCTAAGATATTCTTTTTTTTATTTGTAATGCCTGCAATATTTTTCAGAGAACCGTTAATATTTGCTTCATCTAGGGAATATTGACCATCACAATATTCAAAAGCGATTAATTCATTATCTAGTAGATCTTTTAAAGTATCTTCATCGCAATAAAAATTACCCTCATTATGTGCGACTGGAATTTCTAGAATTTTGTCATCATCAATAGATTTATTAAAGTTATTTCTATTTCTTTTTTTTATAAAACAATTTTTACCAAGAAATTTTAACCCATTATTTTGTAATAATGCACCATGAAGCAAACCTATTTCCGTTAAAATTTGAAATCCATTACATATCCCCATCAGGTATTTTCCGCTTTCAGCATGTTTAACAACATCTTTAATAATTTGGCTTTTAGATGCCATTGCCCCAGATCGGAGATAGTCTCCAAAACTAAAACCACCCGGGAGAATTACTAAATCAACATTTGGAAGCGTAGACTCCTCATGCCAAATTTTATATACCGGACCTGCTGTAAGGTCCTCTAAATAAGTAACCGCATCACGATCGCAGTTGGAGCCAGGAAAAGTTATTACTGCTGATTTAAACGTCATCCAAGTACTTCGTACTCTTCAATGATTTCATTTACTAAAAGCTTTTTACAGGCACTTTCAATTAATTTATTTTTTTCTTCCGACTTAAGATTATCTGGCACATCGAGCTCTATTAGTTTTCCTTGGCGGATATTGGTTAAATCTTTGAATCCAAGGTTTGCTAGTGATTGTTCAATGGTTTTGCCTTGAGGTTCTAAAATTTGACTTTTTAACCTAATCAGTATTTTTAATCTCATTAAATTTTTAATCCTAATCTAGTTAATACTTCCACATAGGCTTCCTCAACATTACCTAAATCTCTTCTAAATCTATCTTTATCAAGTTTTTTATTAGATTTAATATCCCAAAGGCGACAAGTGTCGGGTGATATTTCATCTGCTAATACAAGTTCTTTAGTTTTTTTACAAATGCCGAATTCAAGTTTGAAATCGATCAGATTGATACCAATAGTATAAAAAACACCTCGAATAATATCATTCACTCTTAAAGAGTATTCCTCAATTAACTCTAAATTCTCTAAGTCACATAATCCAAGATTTAGAATATGCTCCGTGCTAATATGCGGATCTCCAAGCTTGTCAGATTTAAGACAGTATTCAATCAAGGTATCTGGTAATTTAGTTCCTTCTTTAATGCCAAATTTCTTTGATAAAGAACCTGCAAAAAAATTTCTAACTAAAACCTCAATAGGAATGATATCAACTTTTTGTAATAATTGAGAATTTTTATCTATCTTTTTAATAAAATGAGTTGGCACATCACAATGATTCAACAATTCAAATAGATAAGAGGAAATAGTATTATTTATACGACCTTTATTTTTAATCTGCCCTTTCTTTAAGTTATTAAAAGCTGTTGCATCATCTTTATAAGTAGCTACTACTTGATTTGCTGTTTTTGCATAAATTATTTTTGCTTTACCTTCGTATAGTTTTTTCATTTTTTAATTACCGGTCCTTTTGAAAATTAAATCTACATTTTTAAATAAATTTGTGTTTGAAAATATACTGTCAATTTTTTTTGATAAATTGAATTTTTTTAAAAGTTTATGCTTTAATAAATTCTCTTTAAAAGTGAGGTCGCCATTCCAAGTTTCCAAAGCACAATCCTGGACTAATTTATAAGCATCCTCTCTTGAGATCTTATTTTCAACAAGAAATATTAAGACATTTTGTGAGTAGGGCAGTCCTTTTAATAAATTTAAATTTTTTAACATGTTAGACTTATGAACAACTAAATTATTCAAAATATTTACCATTCTTTGAATAGCAAAATCCAGAGTGATAGTTGCATTGGGGGCATTAATTCTTTCTACGCTTGAATGGCTAATATCTCTTTCATGCCATGAAGTAATATTTTCTAGAGCTGGAATAACCAAGGACCTAACGACCCTAGCTAGTCCTGTTACATTTTCAGATAATATTGGGTTTTTTTTATGAGGCATGGCAGAACTCCCTTTCTGACCTTTTCCAAAACCTTCTTCTACTTCTAAAACCTCAGAGCGTTGTAAGTGTCTTATTTCTGTGACAAGTCTCTCAAGCGAGCTAGCAATAGAAGCAAAGGCCAAAAACAAATGAGCATGACGATCTCTAGGAATAATTTGTGTTGAAACTGGCTCAACTAAAAAATTTAATTTTTTAGCAACGTACTTTTCTATTCTGGGATCAATATTTGAATAAGTCCCAATAGGACCAGACATTTGAATAGTTTGTATTTGTGTTATTGCATCTTTGAGCCTTTTAATATTTCTCTTATTTTCTTCAAAGTAGCCTAATATTTTTAGACCGAATGTGGTTGCCTCAGCGTGGATACCGTGGCTTCTTCCAATGCAAAGAGTATATTTGTGTTTTTTTGCAATTTTGATTATTGATTTAGATAATTCCTCTAAACCACCTAGAATAATTAAACTTGATTGGGAAAGTTGGATGGAGAAAGCAGTATCAAGTATATCGCTAGAAGTTAATCCTTTATGGATAAAACGAGACTCTGGACCAACATACTTTGCAACATTTGTAAGAAAGGCAATGACATCATGTTTTGTTTTTAATTCAATCTTATCTATTTCTTTGACATTAAATTTAGCTTTTTTTTTGATTTTAGCGGTCGTACCTTTTGGGATATCGCCGTACTTTTCCATAGCTTCACAGGCTAGAATTTCTAAATCGAGCCAGATTTGGAATTTGTTATTATCTTCCCAAATATCTTTAAGAACTTTTCTAGAATATCTTGGTATCAACTGTAAAAAACTCCTTTTGGTGAATTTGTTAGAATCTCAATATTATCACCATCAATATATATAGTATGTTCATATTGTGCACTGAGCGTTTTGTCTTTTGTCACAGCAGTCCAACCATCATTTAAAACCTTAGAATAAAACTTTCCGGCATTGATCATCGGTTCAACTGTAAAAATCATCCCATCTATAAACTTTACCTTGTCATATTCACTATCGTAGTAGTGGAGTATGCTTGGATTTTCATGAAAATTAAGCCCCACACCATGTCCACAAAAATCTCTAACAACACTAAAATCGTTGTTTTCAGCAATATCTTGTATCTTTCTTCCAATTTTACTAAGGGATTCACCAATTTTAATTTCTTTAATGCTTTCTAATAAACATCTATGCGTTACTTCACAAAGGTTGTTGGCTTTTACTGGTGGAGTGCCGATTTTATACATTCTTGATGAGTCTCCGTGCCAACTGTCTATTATGGTAGTTACATCTACATTTAAAATATCACCTGATTTTAAAATTCGGTTTTCATTTGGTATTCCATGACAGATTACATGGTTAATTGAAGTACAAACACTTTTAGGGAAGCCCCTATAAAACAGTGGAGCAGGGGTGCCTCCTAATTTTGTGATTTGATCCAAACAAAAATTATCAATATCAAAAGTACTAATTCCTTCTTCTATATAATCATTTAAATCATCAAGTATGGTAGCTGTAATTTTGCTTGCCTCTCTAAGAGAGTTAATTTGATTAGATTTGTAAGATTTAATTTTCATGAATATCGATTTTTTTATAAAGAGAAATTCCTTTTTTAGTTATTTTACAACTATATGCTAAAAACTGAACCCCAGAATTTTTGGCAATTAATGCATTTTTATAATATTTTTCATCAATGTCTTTTGCTATTTTAAATTGATTAACATCGCTTCTTTGAATTAAATAAATCATTAGGCATTGATGTCCTTTTTTTGACATTTGTGATAATTCTATCAGATGTTTTGAACCTCTTGAGGTAACCGCATCAGGAAATTCTGCTATATTTTTTGTTCTTGATAATGTTACGGATTTTACCTCAATATAAATATTGTGATTTTCATTTTCTATTAAAATATCAATTCTAGAATTTTTTCCATACTTGACCTCTTTTTTAATAGCACCGTTGATTTCAGGAAAGATTTTTTTTGATAATAAAGCCTCATAAATAATATTATTTGGCAAAGAAGTATTTACCCCAACAAATGTATTATTATTTTGAATTGCTTCTAATCGATACTTTAACTTAGCTTTTGGATTTTCTACTTTTGCAACGAGAACCTTATTCATTGGTTCGTTTAAACCTAATAACGAACCAGTATTTGGGCAATAAGCAGTGATTACTTCATTGTCGATATTAATGTCAGCAAAAAAACGCTTGTAGCGTTTTATAAGAAAACCCTCTAAAATTTGTTCAGTATACTTCATATATGGCATCCAAAATTAAAACTGCAGCTATAATCGTAATTGGTAATGAAATACTATCAGGTAGGACTCAGGATAAAAATATAAATTACATTGCAAAAAAACTTTTTGTAAATGGTATTTCTTTAGAATTTGTCTGTGTAATACCTGATGATAAAAAAATTATTATAAAAAATATTAGATCTCTAAAGCAAACTTATGATTTTATTTTTACCACAGGTGGAATAGGACCAACACATGATGATATTACTTCAGAATCAATTAGTGCCGCACTTAATCTTGAATATAAACTCCATAGCGGAGCGTTAAAGGAGCTAATAAAATATTATAATAAAGTTAATTCAGAGCTAACTGACGCAAGAAAAAAAATGGCATATATGCCAAAGGGTTCCAAGCTAATCCATAACAAGGTTAGTGGTGCACCTGGTTTTAAAATTGAAAATATTTTTGTCTTTGCCGGTATCCCATCAATAGTAATTGCGATGATGGATGAATTTTTGAAAATGATTAAAAATAAAAATAAATTTTACTCTTCTTCGATAATTACAAAGTTGTTTGAGAGTAAGATTGCAAATGTTTTAAAAAAAGCTGAAGAAATTTTTTCAAATACAAAAATTGGAAGCTATCCTATATTTGATGGTAAACCAAGAGGTGTGGAGATAGTAATAACATCTTTAAAGAGCAGAAAAGAAGTACAATTAGCTAAAAATTTTATTAATAGAGAATTAAACAAAATTATTTAAGAAACGTTTATTTTAATATAAAACAATATTTCATTTGGCGGAGTAGCTCAGTTGGTTAGAGCGGTGGAATCATAATCCATGTGTCGGGGGTTCAAATCCCTCCTCCGCTACCAATAAAAATCATTGAAATTAATTGCTTTTTAACATATCTTCTGCTTCCGATCGCGGGGTAGAGCAGCTTGGTAGCTCGTCAGGCTCATAACCTGAAGGTCGTAGGTTCAAATCCTACCCCCGCAACCAATCATCCACAGAAAATTACTATTTTACTTGCTTTTTTTTTCATTTTTTTTCTTAATTGCATTTGACAAAGCTATAGGAAAGTGTAGATATACTCCTCTAAATTCGATTCACTATGCCATTTATTGTGCAGCAGTGATTCTTGCTCTTTATAATATGTATATATGAAATGAATAGACGGTGGGTTTAAACACGTCAGATTTCGGTGAAAACATTATTTGTAAAAGTAGTGTTTCGAAATTTTGGCGTCTAACCTACGTCAATTTAAAACTTTGTTTTTTATGAGTAGGTAATTCAACTTAAGAGTTTGATTATGGCTCAGAACGAACGCTTGCTGCATGCTTTATACATGCAAGTCGAACGGAGGCCCTAGCTTGCTAGGTGTCCTTAGTGGCGCACGGGTGAGTAACACGTGGGAACATACCTTATAGTACGGAATAACTGCGGGAAACTGTAGCTAATACCGTATATTCCAGTAATGGGAAAGATTTATCGCTATAAGATTGGCCCGCGCAAGATTAGCTTGTTGGTGAGGTAATGGCTCACCAAGGCTCCGATCTTTAGCTGGTTTGAGAGGATGATCAGCCACACTGGGACTGAGACACGGCCCAGACTCCTACGGGAGGCAGCAGTAGGGAATATTGGACAATGGGCGCAAGCCTGATCCAGCAATGCCGCGTGTGTGAAGAAGGCCTGCGGGTTGTAAAGCACTTTCGACAGGGAAGATTATGACGGTACCTGTAGAAGAAGCACCGGCTAACTCCGTGCCAGCAGCCGCGGTAATACGGAGGGTGCAAGCGTTAATCGGAATTACTGGGCGTAAAGCGCGCGTAGGCGGCTTGGTAAGTTGGATGTGAAAGCCCCGGGCTCAACCTGGGAACTGCATCCAAAACTGCCTAGCTAGAGTATGGTAGAGGATGGCGGAATTTCCTGTGTAGCGGTGAAATGCGTAGATATAGGAAGGAACATCAGTGGCGAAGGCGGCCATCTGGACCAATACTGACGCTGAGGTGCGAAAGCGTGGGGAGCAAACAGGATTAGATACCCTGGTAGTCCACGCCGTAAACGATGTCTACTAGCCGTTGGGAGGCTTGACCTTTTAGTGGCGCAGCTAACGCGATAAGTAGACCGCCTGGGGAGTACGGTCGCAAGATTAAAACTCAAATGAATTGACGGGGGCCCGCACAAGCGGTGGAGCATGTGGTTTA
>JAYPCO010000003.1:0-16190 GCA_038124765.1 Alphaproteobacteria bacterium
GGTTCTGTGGTGAAACGGATATCACACTTGACTACGGATCAAGAATTCAGGGTTCGAATCCTTGCAGAACCGCCATCAAATTTCAATATTATCGATTAATCTAATCTGTCCTTTATAAATAGCATAAAAAAGTTTTGCATCCGACAGTTTGCCCTCTTCGCTTAGATCGTTAGAATTTCTAAATTCAAAATAATCATATTTTTCAATTTTTTGATCAGTTAAAAAATTTTTTAAATTAACTTTAAGATCATTTATTTTTAAAGATTTATCCAAGGTTTTTATAAAATCTAATAGAGCTTTTTGAAATAAGGTATATTCATCAAATTGTTTTTTACTAAGTTTTTGATTTCGCGAGGAAAGGGGTATGCCGCTATCGGTTCTTACCGTTTGTACTGGAACCAAAGTTAAATTCTTAAATCTTTCCTCAATTAGCTTTGATACGATCTTTAACTGCTGGAAGTCTTTTTCACCAAAATAAACTCGATTGCTATCAACTATTGAGAAAAACCTATTTAATACGGTTACCACCCCATCAAAATGCCCTGGACGGTATAAATCACATAGGATACCTGTGTAAAATTTATTTTTGATAGATTTGATTTCATTGGGATAGATTTCCTCGTGATCTGGCTCAAAAATAATATCGACATTATTATCCTCACAAAAATCATAGTCAGCACCTCGATTGCGCGGGTAGTTCTCAAAGTCTTTTTTGTCGTTAAATTGTTTTTCATTCACAAAAATACTGACGATTGTCTTGTTATTTTCTTTTTGAGATTGATTGATCAAGGCCTTATGGCCGTCATGAAGAGCCCCCATGGTAGGCACATAGCCAAGTGTCTTATTTGTAGAACGGTAAGCCTCAAGGTATTTTTGGAGATTAGAAATATCTTTAATTATCAACATCTTTGGATTTTATTTATTGACTTCATATCAATAATTGTTAAATGTAGGAACCTATTTTTTAAGGCATAATAACAATGAAAAGAACCTATCAACCAAGTCAGTTAGTTAGAAAAAGACGTCACGGTTTTCGCTCTCGTATGGCAACTGTGGGCGGTCGTAAAGTTATTAATGCAAGAAGAGCAAAAGGTCGAGCAAGACTATCTGCTTAATATTTGAGACTACCAACTTTAAAAAAAACTTCCGAATTCTCACAGGTAAGAAATAGAGGTCATTTCTATAAAAGTGACTATTTTAACGGCTTTCTCTTAAAAGATACTGATACTGAAAAGTTTATTATGGGTCTTATTGCCAGTAAAAAACTTGGAAATGCTGTTGAGAGAAACCGCGCTAAAAGAAGAGCTCGTGAGGCAATTCGTACATGTAGTTTGATTAACACAATTGTTAATGTTAAATTCGTGTTAATCTTAAAAAAAACAATTTTGAAAGTTCCTTTTATTGATTTAAAAAAGGATATTGAAAAATTCTTAAGCAATGAAAAATAATTTAAAATTAGTTTGGAATAATATTTTTATTTTACCCATTAAAGTTTATCAAAATTTCATATCGCCCATGTTGCCAAATACATGTCGACATTTACCTACCTGCTCTGACTATACCATAGAAGCTATTCAAGAGTTTGGTGTTATCAAAGGAATTTATAAAGGCACTTTAAGAATTCTAAGATGCAACCCTCTTGGAAGTTCAGGCTACGACCCTGTAAAAAAATAAATGGATAATCAAAAAAACTTACTGCTGGCTATAGTTATTTCTATGGCAATTATCTTTGGGTTTCAGCTACTGATCCCGCAACCAGAGAGAACAATGCCTGAGACTGAAAATACGCAGTCGAATGGTACTGTCGATTTAGACACTCCAAACTCAACTTCAACTACTATTGTTGATCGAAATGAGGCATTGGTTCAATCAGGTAGAGTTATTTTTGATAATAATAGGATTAAGGGCTCTATCAATTTACAAGGCGGTATCATTGACGACTTGGTTTTAGAGGAGTACAGGGAAACACTAGACCCTACTTCTGACCAAATAGAATTTTTAAACCCTATAGGCGCTGCGGACTCTTATTATTTAGATACCGGTTGGGTCAGTACGGATACTTCTATTGAGTTACCTAAAATAGATAGTATTTGGAGTGCCGACAAGTCATCCATAGGTATCAACGATCCTGTTATACTGTCTTGGACTAACTCCCAAGGAATTACCTTTGAAAAGATTATCTCTTTAGATGAAAATTACTTATTTAATGTTGATCAAAGAGTGATCAATAAATCCGATAAATCCTTCGATTTATTCCCCTTTGGCCTTTCAAAAAGACAAAACATTCCAAGCGACTTACAGAAATTTTTTATTCTACACGAAGGTCCACTATCAGTTACAGACTCTGTTTTAAAAGAGTATGACTATGAGGATTTAAAAAATGATAAAAAAATTAAGTTCAGTTCAACCGGTGGTTGGATTGGAATAACGGATAAATATTGGCAAACAGCTATTATTCCCAATCAAAATGAACCGCTTCAACAAACCTTTAGTTATAACTTTGTTGATAATGCCGATAATTTCCAAACAGATATTGTTGGGGAAAAAATTTCTGTTTCCTCCAATGGCAGTGTTTCCCATAATTTAAAATTATTTGCTGGTCCTAAAATCGTTCAAGTGATTGAAAAATATATGGATGAATATGGCATTCAGGAGTTTGATCGATCTGTGGACTTTGGTTGGTTTTATTTTTTAACTAAACCAATCTTTCACGTTTTAGAGTTCATATATGGCTATTTAGGAAACTTTGGATGGTCGATTGTAGCATTCACCGTTTTGATGAGAATATGCTTTTTCCCTCTTGCTCAGCAATCGTTTAAGTCTATGGCAAAAATGAAAAAGCTAGGACCTGAAATGCAACGTTTAAAAGAGCAGTATGGTGATGATAGATCCGGTCTTCAAAAAGAAATGATGGCACTCTATAAAAGGGAGAAGGCCAATCCAATTGCAGGTTGTTTACCGATACTTTTACAAATTCCTGTTTTCTTCTCTTTATATAAAGTTTTATTTATTACAATTGAGATGAGACATGCTCCATTCATTGGATGGATCCATGATTTATCTGCGCCAGACCCTTTAGGTGCTTTAACCTTATTTGGTTTGTTTGACTGGAATGTTCCAGGAATTTTACAATTATTTAACATAGGTATTTGGCCAATACTGATGGGTATTTCTATGTTCTTACAACAAAAACTTAACCCTCAACCCGTTGATAAAATGCAAGCCAAAATATTTATGTTCTTACCAATTGTCTTTACCTTTGTTCTTGGAGGATTTGCTGCTGGTTTAGTTATTTATTGGACAACTAATAACGTTCTTTCAATGGCTCAGCAGTATGTTATTCAAAGAAAAATTGTAAAATAATTGGATGAATCCAATAGTCGGGTATTTTAAAAAACCAACTCAGTTTATTTTAAGCGCTATGCAACCTCGACAATACCCTAATGTGGTATTTCCTGAGATAGCATTCATTGGACGATCTAATGTGGGTAAATCGTCTTTAATTAATGCCCTTTTTATGAAAAAAATTGCTCAAATTTCAAATACACCAGGTAAAACAAGACAAATTAATTTTTTTAATCATGCTGACTCTATGATGGTAGTTGATTTACCTGGTTACGGCTTTGCTAAGCTCTCTCAAAAAGAAGCTTTTAAGATTTCAGATCTAGTTTCTCAATATCTAAGTACTAGAGAAAATTTAAAAAAAATTTTTGTATTAATTGATAATGGACTAGGTCCTAAAAAAAGTGATTTAGAAATGATCGAGTCTATGCAGCACATCCAGGATAAAATATTCTTATGCTTTACAAAAAGTGATAAGAAAATCAAAGAAAGATCTCCTTACTTAAAAGAATTAACCGATAAATACGAAAGTGTTGTTGTTAGTTCAAAAACTAATGATCAAATCTTTGAACTTCAAAAAAAAATATTCGAAATTTTATAAATATCCTTGGAATTTTAACTATTAGCCTTTAATTTATCGTCCTTATGCAAGAAATCTCTAATTGGGTATTCGACCTAGATAACACATTGTACAAAGCAGAATGTGGTCTTTTTGACAAGGTTCATATTTTGATGGGCAAGTATATTGAAGAAAAAATAGGGCTCAATTCAGGTGAAGCACAAGCCCTTCGATCAAAATATTATCATCAATACGGAACTACTTTGCGTGGGTTAATGATGGAACATCAAATTGACCCTAATGACTATCTAGAGTATGTGCATCAAATCAATTATGACGTGGTAGAATCTAATAGACCCCTTGGTGATGTCATTAAAAACTTAAAAGGTAAAAAATATATTTTTACAAATGCTAATTATGGTCATGTGGAAAAGGTTTTAGAAAAACTACATATGAACGATGTCTTTGATGGTTGTTTTGATATTTCAGAGAGCGATTATTTACCTAAACCCCATAAACAGGTTTATGAAGCATTTCAAAATAAATTTAACTTAGATAACAATTCCACAGCAATGTTTGAGGATCTCCATATAAATCTAAAAGAGCCTTTTGATATGGGATGGAAAACCGTGTGGGTTACAAATAATTTAGAATATAATCTTAATAAAGATGTTAATCATCAAAGTGATATAGACAAAATCATTCAAGAAAAAAAATATATTACTCATGTTACAGATGATTTGGAAAAATTTTTAAATAACGTAGAATAGGAGCACTATGAGCAACCAACAAAAAATTGAACAATTATGGGAAGATAAAGATCAAATTAATTTTATTGAAAATAACGATGCTAAAAAAGCTGTTTTAGATGTCCTACATGAAATGGATCAAGGTAATTTAAGAGTTTGTGAAAAAGAAGGACAGGATTGGAAAGTTAATCAGTGGTTAAAAAAAGCAATTTTATTAAGCTTTAGAATTCAGGATATGGAAATCATTAATGGTGGGCCAAGTGTTGAAGGTGGAAATACTGCTTGGTGGGATAAGGTACCCTCCAAATTTCAAAATTGGAGCGCTGCAGATTTTCAAAAGGCCGGGTTTAGAGCTGTTCCTAATTGTGTTGTTCGTCGTTCTGCTTTTATAGCCAAAAGTGCTGTTTTAATGCCTTGTTTTGTGAATTTAGGTGCCTATGTGGATGAAGGGACCATGATTGATACTTGGGCTACAGTTGGGTCATGCGCTCAAGTTGGAAAGCATTGTCATATTTCAGGCGGGGCAGGTATTGGCGGTGTACTAGAACCCCTTCAAGCAAATCCGGTAATCATTGAAGATAATTGTTTTATCGGTGCTCGATCTGAGGTGGCTGAAGGAGTTATTATTGGCGAAGGTTCCGTTTTATCTATGGGTGTGTTTATTGGAGCTTCGACAAAAATTTACAATCGTGAAACTGGTGAAGTATTTATGGGCAAAGTCCCTCCTTATTCTGTTGTTGTGCCTGGAAGCATGCCTTCCTCAAAAGGAGATGTTTCTTTATATTGTGTCGTCATCGTAAAAACAGTAGATGAAAAAACCCGTTCTAAAACTTCTGTAAACGAACTACTAAGAGACTGATATGTTAGATACTTTAGAGCTCTCTAAAAAATTAATTTCCTATGAATCTGTAACTCCTGCTAAACAAGATATATTTGATTTTCTAATTAAAATTTTTGAAGAAAATGGCTTTACAACTAAGCAATTAAATTTTGATGGCGATGGGAGCTATGAAGTTATTAATTTAATGGCTACTTATGGATCTTTAAATACTAACGGTAAACATTTTAATTTTTTATGTCATGTGGATGTCGTTCCTCCAGGAAATTTAGAAGATTGGGCAACACATCCATTTGAACCCATAATTAAAGATGGTTACTTATACGGTCGTGGAGCTGAAGATATGAAGGGATGTACGGCTGCTAGTATGATTAGTGCATTTAATTTTATAAAAAATAATAAAGACTTTAATGGCACCATTAGTTTTATAATCACTGGAGATGAAGAAGCTGACTCTGTCAACGGTGTTGATAAGGTTGTTAATTGGCTTCAAGAAAACAATATTCGCATTGATGGCTCAATCGCTACAGAATCATCATCAAAAGAAGTATTAGGCGACCAAATTAAAGTTGGAAGAAAAGGTGCCGTTGATATTGAAATAGAGGTTATTGGCAAGCAAGGTCATGCAGCTTACCCACAAATGTCTCAAAACCCTGTTCATTGTTTATCTAAGGTTATTGCCTTTTTTGATGATCAAGTTTTGGATGAGGGAGCGGAGTATTTTGAGCCTTCAACTGTTCAATTTACCCAATTAAAATTAAACAATGAAGCCAAAAACGTTATTCCAGAGAAACTAACTACTGTTGCTGATATGCGTTTCAATGACAATTGGGATGAACTAAAAATAAGAAATTATTTTGACAAACATTTAACAAGAATATGTTCTGAAAATAAATGTAAATATAATCTTAAATTAACTTTTAGAGGATACCCCTTCCAAGCATTCAATGATCCATTTACGATTCATTGTATTAATGCAATTAAAGATGTAACTGGTATAAATGCAGTTCAAGATACAGGTGGTGGAACTTCTGATGCTAGGTTCATTCAAAGAATTTGTCCAGTATTTGAGTTTGGTACGATTAATAAAACACTTCATAAAGTAAATGAATGTGTTTCTATTGATGATTTAAATAAAACAGAAAAAATTTATTACAAAACCTTAGAAAACTTTTTTCAATCTTGAATATTGGCGATTTAATTCCAGATATTATCCTTCGATCTGTAGCTAATGAAGGAATGCAGGATCAAAAACTTCACAGCCTTTTTCAATCTAAAAAAGTTTTAATTATTTGTGTTCCTGGGGCCTTTACATCGACATGCCATACAAGACATTTACCACCTTATATTAAAGGAGATACGGAATTAATGAGCAAAAAAAATATTGATTTGATTTGTTGCATTACGACCAATGATCCTTTTGTTCTAGATCTATGGAGAAAAGAATTAGGTGAGTCGAAAATATTATTTCTTTCAGATGGCAATCATGAATTTCTTAATAAAAGTAATTTGATTAGAAACCATGACAAAAGCTTTATGGGAGATAGGCTAATAAGATCCGTAATACTAGTAAATGATCTTAAAATTGAAAAAGTCATTTGCGATAATCCGGGTGAGTTAAAATTGACTAGCTACGAAGAAGTGTTAGAGAATATCTAAGTATTCCTTAATTTTTTTCTTTTTTTCAAATTTTTTAGCAAAAATTAAGCTTTTTTTACTAAAATTTTCGTATTTATCTCTAATGGTTAAAATTGTTTCAACCAATTCTTTAACATTATTTTCGCTCACAACTATCCCATTATTGCCAATTGACTCTGGCGTTCCTCCACTGTTGCTCACTATGCAAGGTAAACCGTAACTGGCAGCTTCAACATTGGAAATGCCGAAGCCTTCTATGCTTTCAGGGGTTGTAATAGTTGGCATAACATGTATTTGAGATGAATTATAAATATCACCAGGAAGATTTGAGCTGCTCATAAATTCTACCTGTTTAGTTAAATTAAATTTTGTTGCAATATCTTTCAGTCTCGATAATTCTGGTCCGTCTCCTAAGATTGCATATTTTAACTCAATGTTATGATCTATTTTAAGTTTATGCATAGCCTGCAAAACAAGATGATGGCCCTTCCTGTACTCCAATCTTGCAACTGTACATAAATCATACTTAGATTTTTTTTTTGCATTATTGGTGTTTTCAATGAAAGCAGGAAAAACTATTTTACTTTTAATCTTTTTAAGCTTTGGAAAATTTTTATACAATAATCTCTGTGTAAACTCAGAATTAAAGATTAGATAATCTGCTTTTAAAAAAGAGGTTTCTATTCTTTCTTGTTTTTTTAGGTTTAAAATTTCATTTCCATGTACTAAGCAAATATATTTAGTTTTTGCTATTCTCTCTACCCCTTCTAAAGACTTCCAACTATCAAAGAAGACTAAATCTACTTTATTTTCTTTGAGATAATGATGATAAAAATTTGCTTTAATTTTTTTTCTTAAAAACTTCAGCTGATCAAATCGATGAATGGTAAAATTTTGCAGTTGATCAAAAGTTGAGGAGGTGTGTTTAGAGCCATCTGCCATAACAACAACATCGCTGTTTGATTGAGATGCCATTATTGCAATGTTTGTCATTACGGTTTCAATACCACCAAATTTGGGTGCAAAGCATTGGGTATAAATAACAATACTCAATACACTATTTCCTTTAGGATAAGCCCCTTGGAAGGCATAGTAGCCCCAGCCAAAGATCTATTTTTTGCTTCTAAAAGGGTTGAAATCCAGTCACTTTTTTGTTTTTTAAGGCCAATATCTATTAACGACCCCATCATAATTCTGATTTGTTGATAAAGAAAAGATTGAGCTTGAAAGGTGAAAATGAGCTTATCGTTTTTCTTCTCAAGATTAGTTACATCTAGGCTTCTCACCGGTGACTTTGCCTGACACCCCTGTGCTCTAAAAGATGTAAAGTCATGTTTGCCCACCAAAGGCTTCATCGCATTACTCATTGAATCAATATCGAGGGGCTGTTTGATATGCAAAGAGAAATCATCTTCAAGGACACAAGGAGCTAATCTATTTAGTATGTGATATTCATAAGTTTTCATTTTTGCAGTAAATCTTGCATTAAATGAGTCATCAACTTTTTCAACTTTGACAATTTTTATTTTTTCATCACCCAAATGAAAATTAATTCCATGCATAATTTGAAACTCACTAAATTCTTTATTTAAATTAAAACTTGCGCATTGTCCCAAAGCATGGACACCGGCATCCGTCCTACCCGCTCCTTGTATAGTAATTTGTTCACCAGAAAATTTAAAAATAGCTTTTTCTAATTCTCCTTGAATTGTTTTTTCTTCCTTTTGAAACTGCCATCCGCTGTATCCTGTCCCATTATACTCGATTGTAATTTTAATATTGGTCATCGTAAAAAATCATTTTTTTTAAAATTAGCATTTCCTAATATAAAATTATCGATTGATACAGCTTTTTTTCCTTCTGCCTGAATTTCTAAGACCTCCAAACTTTGATCTCCACAAGCAATTATTAAAGGGGTATCGATAATTTCACCTACCTTACCTATTTGATTAGATATTTTAGATTTTAGAACTTTATACCTCTTCCCCTCATGATCAAACCACATTGCTGGGTAAGGATAAAAAGCTCTAATTTTTCTCTCAATAGTGGCGGCTTTCTCACTCCAGTTTATTTTAGACTCAATTTTATTAATCTTGTTGGCATAGGAACTTAAAGAACTATCTTGATCGTGCAGTTTGATTTTACCTAAGAAATACTTTTCCAATGTATTAAAAAGTAGAGAGCATGAATCTAAACTCATTTGATTAATCAAATTTAATCCATTGGTTTCCTTAGTAATTGGTATTTCTTGAGATGCTAAAACAGGACCTTCGTCTAATTTTTCATTCATTTTCATAATAGAAATACCTGTAATTTCATCATTATTTTCAATAGATCGTTGAACTGGCGCTGCCCCTCTCCATTTGGGCAAAAGCGAGGCATGAATATTAATAAATCCATACAAAGGTATATCCAGCCATGCTTTAGGAATGATTTTTCCATAAGCAAATAGTATGGCGACATCTGGTTTTAAAGATTGAAATTCATGGATGCTTTCTTGGTTTAAGGTGACAGGGGTAAATACAGGTAAGAGCTGACTTTCTGCCCATTGATGTACTGGTGTAGTAATCTCTTTCATACCTCGTGATTTTTTTTTGGGCTCTTGGGTGTATACGCCCACAATCTCATATCCTCCTAAGTATAAAGTTTTTAACGGAGCTAAAGAAAATTCTGGTGAGCCAAAAAAAACAATTCGCTGTTTTTTTTTCATTTAAATTAGATTTTTTTCTTTTTTGAATTTTTTCATCTTCCTAATAATAACATCTCTCTTTAAACGACTTAGATGGTCTACAAATAAAATACCATTTAAATGATCTAACTCATGTTGAATGATCCTAGAAGCAAAACCATCTGTTTTTAAATTATGTTTATTATTATTTTCATCAAGGTATTCGATTGTAAGCTGATCAGGTCTATCAATTTCAGCAAAATGATCAGGAAAAGATAAGCATCCCTCTTCATAGGGAACAATTTCATCTCCCAAAGAAATAAGTTTGGGGTTTATCATTGTCAGAGGTTTTTTTTCCTCTTCTCTTGCTCCAGCATCGATTATAAAAATTCGTAAGTTTTCACCTACCTGCGGCGCTGCTAAGCCTACTCCATTTGCCTTATACATAACTTCATACATTTCCTTAATAAATTTTCGATGATGTTCATCTACTTGAGGAATTTCTTTAGATTCCCTCTTCAAAATAGGATCGGGAGCATAGACTAATTTAAGCATAATGTGATAATATATGATAATTTTAACATTTATGGGAACCATTAAACAAAAGATTTTCAATCATCTACAGTGCCTGCTTTCTCCTAACCAACCTTTTAAATCACCCTTAGATGTTGCGGCGGGAAAGGTAATAGAGGAGTGGATCGACTACAATGGTCATATGAATATGGCTTATTATGTTCAGTGTTTTGAGGAGACATCTGACTATTTACTGGAGCATATAAATTTAGGCTATGATTATGCGGTCAAGGAAAATAAAGGTATTTTTGTTATTAAATGTGAAATCAACTATCGAAAAGAGATAAGTTTACATGAGTCTTTTACTATAAGCGTCCAAAGCGTTTTAATTCAGGGGAAAAAAATGATTGTGGAGCTTGTCATGCGCAATAGCTCTGACCAAGTAACTGCAGAGTATAAAATTTTGAACTTAAATGTTGATTTGAAGTCTAAAAAATCTGTGCCGTTTGATTCTGCGGTTTTAAATAATCTAAATTAAATTTTTTCTCGACTCCAAAGCCGCTCCTAGAGTGTTATCATCTAAATAATGGATTTCGCTTCCCACTGGAACTCCATAAGCCAATTGGGTAACTTTAATATTTAAATTTTCAAGATAATCTTTAATCACTAAGGCTGTTGTCTGGCCTTCAATAGTTGCACTTAGAGCTAAAATAATCTCTTCAACTTTATTTTTTTGAATTCGCTCTTTCAATTTATTTAATCTGAGGTCCTGCTCAGTAAAATTTTTAGATGCAGATAAAAGACCTCCTACAACATGATATTGTCCTTTATAAAAACCTGATCTCTCAAAAGCCCAAACATCGGCCATATCTTCGACAATACATATCACCTGCTTAGAGCGTGTGTCTGATGAGCAAATTTTAGTAGGAAGATTGACATCTAACATCCCACAAATATCACATTTTTTTACTTTAGCGGCAGTTTCTTGAACACTTTCCCCTAAAGGTAACATTAATTCCTCTTTGTTTTTTATAAGGTACAAAGCTATGCGTTGTGCTGAACGCTGACCAATTCCTGGAAGTCGAGAGATTAAATTTATTAATTTTTGAAGAGCGTCTTGTGACAAATTAAAAAGGTAATTTCATACCGGGAGGAAGGGGTAAACCGCCTGTTATCTTTTTCATTTCTTCAGCAGACATTTCCTCTACCTTTTCTTTGGCTTGATTTAGAGCTGCCTTAATTAAATCTTCTAAAACTTCTTTTTCATCTGCTGATAATAAAGATGGATCAATATCAATGGACTGAACTACTTGCTTTCCATTCATCACTATTTTAACCATTCCACCGCCTGACTCAGCTTCAACTGTTTTATTTTCTAAATCTTTTTGCATTTGTTGCATTTTGGCTTGCATTTCTTGAACTTTTTTCATCATGCCGCCCATATTACCCATCATTGTTTATCACCTCTTTCAATTTCTTCGACATCTATAATCTTTGCATTAGGAAATTTAGCAAGAACTTTTTTAAAATCATCAGACTGCATTTCCTGATTTATAATTTCTTGTTTATACAAAGATTTAATTTTTTCAACTGGCTCAATTGTATCTTGGGTATGAATTTGGATTTCGAAATCTTTTTGCAAGTTTTGAAGTAATTCCTCACTACCTGAAAAATTCTTTTCTATAGCAAGGATAACTAGTTTTTTATTATTTTCAGAAAATTCAGATATCTCACAATTTTCAAGAATAATTCCCGCCATTAAAGGAGAAAAATTTTTACCATAAAAATTAAAAAAATCTTGATGGATTTTAATGCGATCTGAAAGAGTGGGTTTTTTTACTTCTTGAACAGAGTTTTCTATTGCTCGATCTAAGTTCGGTGAGGGTTCAATTTTTTCAGGAGTTATTTCAGGCTTTTTTTTTTCTTCAGGAACTTCTGAGCTATTATCATTCACTAAAAAAGCACACCGCAATAAAATCATCTCAAGAGTTGTATGAGGATGGGGGGAGATTTTTATTTCATCATACCCTTTCATTAAACTCTGCCAAAAAATATTTAAATTACCTCCGTTTTGTTGAATAACATAATCAGCAAAACTTTTGTCATCGTCCGTTAAAAAAGGATCGTCTAATAAATCTTTTTTTACTTTAATTTTACAAGACCAATTAATTACATTCATTAAATCTTCTAGCACTTTGGAAGTTTCTGTACCTCTTTTGTACATATCATCAAGAATATTAATTAATTCTGATAATTGATTTTCGAAAATGAGTTTGACGATATGGTATAAGTCACTTTGCTTAGCATATCCAAGCATATTAATAACCTCGTCCACTTTAATTTCATCACCCGCTTTAAAAATATTTGATTGATCTAAAATGCTCAAACCATCCCTAACTGAGCCGTCACTAGCTTTAACTATTAAAGAAAGGGCATCTTGAGAAATTTTGATATTTTCCTTATTTGCTATAGATTTCAAAAATTCAAATAAAGTACTTTTTTCAATTCTTCTTAAATCAAATCTTTGACATCTGGATAAGATTGTTATCGGTACCTTGGAGATTTCTGTCGTTGCAAAAATAAATTTTGAATGAGGGGGTGGTTCTTCTAATGTTTTAAGAAGTGCGTTGAAAGCACTTTTAGACAACATATGAACTTCATCAATAATATAGACTTTGTATTTACCCATAACTGGGCTGTATTTAACATTTTCGATAATTTCTCTGGCATTTTCAACACTAGTATTCGACGCCGCATCAATTTCAATAACATCAGGGTGTCGATCCTCTGATATTGCTTTGGCCTGTTCGCAATTTTGTATGTCAGGTTTTTGATTGCTGTCAAAGACAGTGCAGTTAAGCATCTTTGCTACAATGCGAGCTGTAGTTGTTTTACCAACACCTCGGATTCCTGTAAAAATATAAGCATTGGGAATTTTATCTAATTGAATAGACTTTTGGATGGTCTCTACTAAATATTCTTGACCGATTAAATCAGAAAAATCCTTAGGCCTATATTTAAGTGCAAGTATATTAGATTGATGCTTCATCGTTAATTAAGAGAATTACACGACCCAGCACTTCATGTTACGGCTGCTTTCTTTCGAACCTGACCGGATTGGCATAAAAAACTGCCCATGTAATTCTCAAATTAGTTTATAGCAGTAAACAGTTAAAATATGAAGTTATTGTCTTGATCTATAGGGAGATTTTTCAAAAACACCTAGTTTTCTGACTTTAGAACAGTAGTGATTCATGTCCTCTAATGCAAATTTAGTATTTTCTTGTTCAGGGTGACCTTCTATTTCACAATAAAATTCTGTGATAACAAAGTCCGCACCATAATTATAACTTTCTAATTTAATCATATTGACATTATTAGTAGCAAATCCTCCCATGACTTTAAATAATGACCCTGGCGTATTATTGACAGAGAACAAATAAGAGGAAATATAACTTTTTTTTGGGTCAAAATTCATGTTCTCCTCCCTAGACATCACATAAAACCTAGTAATATTATTTTTAGAGTTAGCAAAACTCTCATTAACAGTTTGAAGTTTGTAAATGTCTGCTGCTAAACTTGATGCGATAGCGGCTGTATCCAAAATTTCGTTTTCCATAATGAACTTTGCAGAACCTGCAGTATCAGCTCCAATAAGGATATCAAAACCCATTTCCTGAATTTTATCACTACACTGCGCTAAAGCTTGTTCATGGCTAAGAATTTTTTTTATATTTTCTAATTTTGCCTGGGGATGAATTAATAACTTATGCTCTACTTTTTGAAAATGCTCAAAATTTATATGCAAATTAGATTTTGGCAAAAGTCGGTGAATATCAGCTACTCTACCCGCAGCAGAGTTTTCGATGGGTATCATCGCATAATCTACATTACCTTCTTCGGCTTCTTTGATTGCTATTTCAAATGTTTTACAAGGAACAGCAGTAGAATTTGGAAAAAACTCTTGAACAGCAAGGTGGCTATAAGCGCCCTCTACCCCTTGAAATGAAATTTTTTTAGACATCGTTTTGAATTAATCGGTTTACTCTATCTAAATCTTCTTTGGTATCAACACCCAATATTTCTTCATCAATAAGACTAATGCTTATTTTAATTTTATCTATTACTCTTAACTGTTCCAACTTTTCTTCTTGTTCTCTTTGGGTTGGTGGAAGTGAAATATATTCAATTAAAAAACTTTTTTGATAACCATAAACACCAATATGGTGGAAGGTATCTTCATTTATCTTTGATTGATCATTAAATTCTCTAAAAAAATTATCAGCCACAAAATCTTTTTTACCCGATATTTTTACTTTTACTTTAGAAGTATTCTTAGCCTCTTCGATATCTACAAAAGGGCAAGCGAGTGTTGTCATTTTAAAATCGTCTAGCTGTGAATTAAGTTTGATAAGATGATCTTTTTTTATAAAAGGCATATCTCCTTGAATATTGATAACTTTGTTAAAATTTAATTGTGTTTCCAAGAGTTTGATGGCTTCACCAATTCTATCACTACCCGATAAATGACTGGGGTCTGTCATGACATATTTTAGATTTTTTTGATCGCAGTACTCGTATACTTCTTGATCGCAAATTGCCAAATAAGTATTAGGGAATATGTTGACTGCCTTTTGGTATACATAATGAAACATGGGTAGATCCCCAATTAACGCAAAGGGTTTGTTTGGAAACCTAGTGGCTTTCATCCTAACTGGAATAAGATTGACTGTATTATCCATGAATGCGACAAAAATCCGTTTTAAGTGATATATTTTTAACCATAAACTTCTCTTTTTAATATGGAAACCAATAAAATTCTAGGAGCAATAATACTCGCACTACTTTTAGCTGCGGTTTTTTCCAAAGTTGGAGATATTTTTGTTCATCCTGAGTTTCCAGAAGAGTTAGCATACAAAATTGAAGTTCCAGAAGGCAGTGAGGGCGGCGCTCAAGCTGAGGAAGTTGATATTTTTGCAAGCCTAGCTGAAATTACTCCTATGTTAGCTTCAGCAGATGTTGCTAACGGTGAAAAACTTTTCAAAAAGTGTGCTACTTGTCACTCTTTCCAAGCAGGTGGAGAAAATAAGGTTGGCCCTGCTCTTTGGGGCGTTGTTAATAGAGCTAAAGGAAGTGTCCCAGGTTTTGCATATTCTGGAGCATTGGCAAACTTTGGAGGCGACTGGAGCGTTGAAGAGTTAAATAAATTCTTATTAAAGCCTAAAAAATACATTGAAGGTACTAAAATGAACTTCAATGGTCTAAATAAAGACGAAGATAGAGCTGATTTGATTGAATATTTAAGCAGCGCTAACTAATTCAATATTTTAATTTAATTTTTTTTCATTAACTTAGTTTCATGAGTTCTGTTTCAGTTGATTCGAATAAGCTCAAATCTATGATGAGTGCTTATTATGATAAAAGAATGATCCGTATTCTTTTATTAGGTGCAATTAGTGGTTTCCCATGGGTGCTTATTGGAAGTGCTTTATCTTTATGGTTAAAAGAAGAAGGACTTGATCGAAGCACAATTGGTTGGGCTGGTTTAATTTTTGGAGTGTATGCCATAAACTTTTTATGGGCTCCTATTATTGATAGACTGCGTATCCCATTCTTAACCAACAAAATTGGTCATCGTAAATCAATCATTTTATTTATGCAGGTAATTATCCTCGTTTGTTTAATAATTTGGAGTATTTTAGAGCCAACTCAAAACCTAGCTTTAATCATAGGTGTAGGATTAGCAATAGCCATATCTTCCGCGACCCAAGATATTACCATTGATGCCCTTCGAATTGAGCAGATCAATAAAGAGGAAACTTCAAGTATGGCCGCAGGTGCTGCTATGGCAGTAGTGGGCTGGTGGACTGGATATAAATTAGG
>JAYPCO010000003.1:16290-22149 GCA_038124765.1 Alphaproteobacteria bacterium
ATTGGTATTCTTTTTTTAATATTTTCATTTTTAGTCAAAAATTTAGGTGAGGATAACCCTCTTTCAAAAACTTTTTATTATTTAAATAATGTAGTCGCCAATCCATTAAGTAGTTTTTTTAATAACAATGGTCTGAAAATCGGAATTGCAATACTAGCATTCGTCTTTTTATTTAAAATTGGTGAGGCTTTTCTGGGAAGGATGAGTTTAGTTTTCTACAAAGAAATTGGATTTTCAAAAGGTGATATAGCTATATTTTCTAAGGCTTTAGGCTGGATTACAACTATAGTCTTTACACTAATCGGTGGTGCAGTTGCAATGCGATCTGGGATTATAAAAACATTGATATTTGCTGGCATTGCAATGGCTGCTACAAATATTTTATTTTCAGTGCTTGCGTGGGCAGGTCCATCGAAAGGTTTATTTGCTCTAGCAGTAATCTTAGATGATTTAGCTGCGGCTTTCGCAACTGTTGCTTTTGTGACTTTTATATCTTTGTTGGTTGATCGAAACTTTACAGCTACACAATACGCTCTCCTTGCATCAGTCGGCACGGCAGGTAGAACGCTCCTCGCCTCTTCTTCTGGAGCGATGGTCGATGGGCTTGGAGGAGATTGGGGTTTATTTTTTGTTATCACCGCCCTGATGGTAATACCTTCACTTATTTGCTTAGTGTTAATTCGAAATAAATTAAAGCTAAAAAATTAATTGATCACAGCTGCTGATAAACGATTATAACCTGCAGTAAACCCAGCCAAGGAATAGGTTATAGTAGCTTCACGATTATCAAGCAATAGTGCTTTGACCTGTAGAGAGCTACCTGCTTTTAATAAATTTACAAAATTTTCCGCTATAATTTCAGCAATAAAACAGGCACTTTGATTACAATAAGCATAGTTTAACTCAATTGGATCTTTGTCATCAATTTGTAATTGAACAGCGCTTTTTAAATTTACAGCATGGGGAAATGCAATTTGCATTTGAGTAAGGCTGTCAGGATTAATTCCTAAAGATAAATAACTAACAACTTCATTTGTGCTGGGATCAATAACCAGCTCTCTTAGATCACAAATTTTTTGTGACTGCTCTTCAATACATGCGAACTGCCATGCCTCAAAATTTTCTTGATCTACGATGTGCTGATCCGCTAACGCAACATGAGATAATAGTAATAAAAAAATTATAAATCGCATCGCTACACAGTATATGAACCTAATTTAAATCCAACTAGGAAATTAGGATGCTTTAAGAGTAATTTCAATGAGTTCGTTATTGCTACCGATGCGAAGCTTTGGACCCCAAGTAGCAGCGCCTGAGCTAACATAAAGTTCATTATTCTGATGTGAATAGTGGCCGTATTTCTCAGGGAATTGAATTCGAACCATAAAATTAAATGGAAATATTTGACCGTTATGGGTATGTCCACTTAACATTAAATTAGCCTTGTCTCTAACTTTTTGCCAAATAGAGGGTTGATGAACTAATAATAGATTAAATAAATCTTTATTATACAGAGACTGAAAAATATTTATTTTATGATCTTTAGTTTGGTTATCTGATATTCCAATTAAGTTGATCTCATCTAGTTGTATGCTTTGGTTGTCTAGAATTTTAACACCTAGTGACTGCAAATTTTTAAGATGAGATAAATGATTTTTTACATAATACTCATGATTACCAGTCACAAAATAAATTGGCATTTGTAAATTCTTTAAAGCTTCCACATCCTGTATTTTAAATGAGCTACTATCAAATAAGTCTCCTCCAATTAAGACAAAATCAGGGTTTAATTTTTGAATATGCTTAATGATATTGGATAGTGTCTTGGGTGGATTGGATCCAATATGAATATCACTTACAAATATGAATTTTTTGGAGTTCTTAATTAAAGGGGAGGAATAAGTAATATTTTTTATTTTTAAATTTTTAGCATTCCAATAGCCATACACCAAAAGAACAGATAAAAGACACCCATAAACAATTAATTTATTTAAATCAGAAATAGGAGAAAGGAAGTTGATTAAGTTTATTCCTGAAACAATAAGAAGGGATAAACTGCCTATACCGACACCCTCATATACAAAAGTTTTTAAAAATTTATTACTACTTTTTGATCTTAAATAATAAAGGCATGCAAAAAAAACTACAATTGAAGTAATCAGACTTTCCAAAAAAGATGTTTGATAGCCTAACCAACTAGTAACAACATCAAAAGGATAAACAAAAACTAAGTAGGAAATAAGAAATAAAACTGTTAATGGAACTACTATTAAAAACTTTTTCACTTTTTATTTATTATCAAAAAAGAATAACAATAATCCTGCAATAATAACAAATACAATACCAATATAATTAAAGATCGTAGGTAATTGTTGAAATACAAACCAACCTAATACCACTCCATAAATAAGTTGGAAATAACTTGTCATTCCATAAATAGAAGCCGGTAACATTCGAGAACCGTAAACTATAGCCGTAATTCCCAATCCCGCGATAATCCCTCCAAACACAGATAACGCTAGATGATTTATTGTCATGTAAACAAACTCAAACTTCATAGCTAAAAGAAAAACGATTACACTTATAATCATACTAAAAAAAGAAGCTTCAAAGGATGATGATAGGTGCATAAATTTTCTGGTTATCAAATTAGTAAGAGCTATACAAAATGCTCCACCAAAAACCAATAACACCCCCACTAATGATACAGAGCCACTTCCAAATGGTTCTGCAGAGATAATTACTCCACAAAAGCCCAATAAAATAGCCACAATACGAACTAAATTGATATTATCGCTCAAATAAAAATGAGACAAAACCAATAACATTAAAGGAGAGCTGAATAGGACAGGGTAAACAACAGCAAGAGGTAGTTTAATCACGCCCATTAATACAAGTAAAAAACCCAATGAATGAACCAACCCTCTTATTGTCTGAAAGCCATAATGTTGATTTGTAAAAAATGTAATGCTGTGATTTTTGATAACAAAGAACGTAAGTGGAATGAGAGAAAAAAAGGCATTTAAAAATAATAATTGTAGTATTGGATAATGAGATCCTAGAACTTTAATTACGGAGTCCATGGACACCATAAAAACGTATCCACCCAAAGAAATAAAAAAAGGGAAAAAGAATTTTCTATTCAGCATTTAAATTAAATGAAAACATTATTCTTTTTTTAAAGAAACACACTTTAAATCATATGCCCATTCCTTATTGTATTGTTTATAAAGTATAGAAAAATCCATATCTAGCTCTGCATTAATAAGAATTTTTGATTCATAGTCTTCTGTCTCATAAATAAATTCGATTTGATCTTCGCTTGACGAGGTTAATTGATATTCTTTTTCATCAAAAGAGCTAATAATCTTAATATCTTGCATATTTTCTCTATCTAAAAGATCTAACTGTGTTCCGGGAACTTTTTGTTTACAATCAAAATATTTTAATGCATTGATTTGTCGATCACAGATACACGCTAGGGAAAATTTTTCTAAAATATCTGCCCATACAAAACTGGGAAGTAAAAAAATAATGATAGCAATTAGTTTCATTTCAATTATTTTTATATACTAAGATGAATAAACAGTTAATTACTATCATTATTTTTTGTGGCATTGGTTTTGCCGTTATAAGAATTATTCTAGAATCTGTTTTCCCTAATGGTTTATCTTTTTGAACGACGAAAATAAAAAAGCGTTATGGAAAAAAATACAACAGACCGGGGATTTGCTTCAGCCTCTACTTAAACCCTCGCCCTATCACCCCAAGGGAAGAAATGCCTATGCGCATATTGCTTTATGTATCAAAGAACATTTTGGACAAAGCTATAAAGATATCTCTGATGAACGCTTTCAAGAGGTAGGCGATTACATTGATTATTTATTAAAGAATCCTGACTGATCTATTAACTTGATTTTTTATTAATTAATATTATTTCTTAGCTTAAACAATGCCTCGAACTAAAAGCTTAGCCACTCTCATTGAACAATATGATGAGAATAGAATATTCAAACCGAGACCTAATAAGATTCCTTTGGTCTACAATATTTTAAATAGAAAAATTTTTAATAACCGTTTAAAAAAGCCAAAAATTGCAATTAAAAGGATGCACGGCGCCTTAGGATTATTTGAGTTTAATCCCTATGCAATTAAATACTGCCACAAAATTACACTCAATGATAAGTATTTAAATTTTAAAGAGTTCGTAGAAATACTAGCTCATGAAATGGTACATTATTACCAAAAACTTATTCTAAAACAGAATACCGCCAAACATAACAAAGAGTTTTATAGTTTTCGAAAAAAATTTAATAAATTAGGTTTAAAACTCCAGCGTGTATATCGATAAAGTTACTCGAATTTAAATTTTCTCTCTAACAGTTTTTTAATTTCTTTATTCGCAGTACTTCCATTTATAATCTTTATAATAGATTTTAGAATTGGCATTTGTTTATAACTTAACTTAGAGTTTTTTTGGAAGTTTATGGAACTATTATATCCTTCAATAGTTTGTTTTTTTTTAGTTGTATTTTTATTTTTAATAAGTTTAAAACCAAAATTGTAGTTTCTAGACTTATTAGAGCTACAAGTTAAAATCAAATCCCCTATACCTGCCATCGATAGAATTTGATTTGAATTATATTTATAAACTTTTAAAGCAAATTGAATTTCGTGAATACATCGAGTGATATATGAGGCACGTGCATTATACCCTAGATCAAGACCATCAATAATCCCAGCCCCAATGGCATAAATGTTTTTAATAACTCCCAAAAACTCAATAGTTTGAATATTACTTGAATAATAAATTCTGATATTTGAATGAACAAATAGGCTTCCCACTTTAGTTAATTCTTTTTTTCCACAGATACTCACCGCCGTGGGCTTACCCTGTATAACCTCATCGGCAAAACTTGGGCCTGAAAAAAAATAAAGATTTTTAATATTTAGCAATAATTTTGCTTGCTGAGATAGGTAGTGTCCGCTCTCAGTCAAACCTTTAGAACAAATAATAAAATTTTGAAATTTGGCATCTTGTAAGTATTCTTTACAAAACACCTCAAAAGCATTGGCAGGTAGTACATAAAAAACAAAGTTAAAATTACTGACTGGTATGGAGCCTGAAATAGATTTTAGTTTTGAGTTTAATTTTTTTTTAGGGAAATACTTTTGGTTGGTATGGTTAAAATTTATTTCTCTAGAAACTTTATGATCTCTAGCCCAAAGATATGTTTGAATTTTATTTTTTGCTAGAACATGTGCAATAGCTGTTCCCCAAGCCCCTGCACCAATAACTAAACATTTGTTCATAAACAAATGTATTTAAAACTAGAATTGTCAATTATTCAAAATAATTAACAATTCTAGATAAATAATAAATAAATTGAGCTATCTTAATGATGACTCAATATTACCGCCATCAACTGTTATGACGCTTGCGGTTGTTTTGAGCGATAGTGCTAAATGATAGAAAGCATCTGCCACGTCTTCTGCTTTTACTTCTTGTTTTAACAAATTTCCTGCCATGTACTGTTCAACAGTTAAACCTCTTGATTTAGCTCTTTTTGCAATCATATCAGGGTTTAATAAACCACTTCTAATTCTATCAGCGTTCACTCCATTAAATCGAATGCCGTATTTACTAGACTCCACCACATACTGCTTCATTAAAAACATTAATGTCGCTTTTGGTAAGCCATAAGCTCCAAAATTCGGACCTGGGTTAACCGCCTGTTTAGAAATATTAAATACAACCGCTCCTTTAGTATTTTGCTTTTTCATAATAGCTGTTCCGTGTTTTACAAAGTAGTGATGAGCAAAGAAATTTAAATCAAAGCTACTATCGAGTTGTTTTTT
>JAYPCO010000003.1:22249-30837 GCA_038124765.1 Alphaproteobacteria bacterium
GATGGTTTGAGCTTTGCCAGTTCTAAAGGCCAATACTCCATTCGGAATATTTCTTTTTCAGGGATAGATTTAAATTTTCCAAACTTAGCAGCATTTAAAATGACAGATAAAGAATTTAAACCCACATCCATCGCAATTTTTGCGTCTTTATAGGATGGGCCTGTTGAAAAAATACCTACACCTTTGACTACAATCAATCGAGGATAAGGATCCAACATCGAAGCTGAAGGATTATATTTATGATTTCTCTTAAAATACTTTTGATAATCCGATTTATATTTTTCAATAGCAATTATGAGTTTTTTTTCAATATTAGCTGATTTTTCATTACTAAAATCTAACACAAGGGGTTTTGATTTTATTCTAATAACGTGGTCTGGCGTTACAGGGCCTTGATTAGTAAAGTCATTTAATTGTGGGTGTGAAAAAAATTCATTTAAGAAAGATGGATTGTGAAAATGAACAATTTTTCTTTCAAAATCATCGCCTTTTTTATTACTTATTTGTTGTCTAATAATATTTGCAATATCTGCGACTTTGATTTTTTTCTCTTGATAAGATTTGATTGTTATTTTTTTTGATTTTTTTGCTAATTCTTGTTCTGCCTTCGTGATGTACTTAATCATTCGGACATAACTTTCCTTTGCATCCTCCGCAAAAGTAAATATGCCATGGTTAAGCAAAATCAATCCTTTAACTTTTGTATTTTTCTCAAACACTTCCGCTGCTTTTTTCGCTAACTCAAAACCAGGCATGATATATGGAACGATACCCATTTCCTCTCCAAAAACTCTTTTACAAATTTCTTCTGGGTTAGGTTGGTCTATTAACGAAAGGATTGCATTGGAATGTGAATGATCGACAAACTTATGTGGTAAAAAAGCGTGAAGCAGTGTTTCTACAGATGCATTAGGGAAGGAAGTATCTAACATATATTTTCGTTGATAGTTAACCATTTGAAAGTCATCAAGTTTTTGCAACTTTCGCATTCCTAATAAGTTTCTCATTTCTAACGCTGGGAAGCCGTCTTCTTCGATATTTCCCATATCTTTACCGCTGCCTTTGACATAAATAATTTCTTCTTGGTTACCTAACAGAGTTTTAATAGAAGATTTTACCGATGTATTCCCACCACCATGAAGTACGACTGTGGGATCATTACCAAGAAGTTGCGTTGTATAAATTCTTAAAGCAAGGTCTTTGCTAACACCTTTTTTGGCATAATTATTAATATATGTATTTGCTTCTTTATCGTTGTATTTGCTTTTCATTAATCCTCCAGATTAAAATATTACTCTAATCAATTCTTTTTGAAGTAGAACGATCAAAGAGATGTGCTTTAGTTGCGTCAATTGACAAGGAGATTGTATCTCCAATTTTTATGCTTGTTCTTCCACCTGGTTGAACTAAGCGAAATTCGTTTCCATCTAGATTAGCAATAATATGTGTTTCAGACCCGGTGGTTTCTACTAAAATAACTTGCGCTTTAATATTAGAGCTATCATCAATTTTGACATCCGTTGGTCTAATTCCATAGACTACACTTTGATTAGCTGAAACATTTTGTTTTAAATGTGGTAACTCTTGGTTAGAGACTTTCATTGTATTGTGATCTGTAACCATACCATTAATTAAGTTAATGGATGGCGAGCCAATAAAATCAGCTACAAATAAATTATTGGGCTTCTCATAAATTTCATTAGGAGTAGCGATTTGTTCAATAATACCCCCATTCATAATTACAATTTCATCTGCCATAGTCATGGCTTCAATTTGATCATGAGTTACATAAATTGTAGTTGCATTTTGTTCATTATGGAGTTTTCTTATTTCAAATCTCATATGCGCTCTAAGTTTTGCATCAAGGTTAGATAAAGGTTCATCAAAAAGGAATACTTCAGGATCTCTTACCAGCGCTCTTCCCATCGCAACCCTCTGACGTTGTCCACCGGAGAGTTCTTTTGGAGTTCGATGTAAATAATCGGTTAAGTTTAAAACAGATGCTGCCCAATCAACTTTCTTTTTAATTTCGTCTTTATTGATCTTTCGGATTTGTAAACTAAAGGCAATATTATCAAAAACATTCATCTGCGGATAAAGGGCATAGTTTTGAAAAACCATGGCGATATCTCTATCCCTTGGGTGAACATTATTCACTACTTTGCCCGCAATAGAAATTTCGCCGCTTGAAATTGTCTCTAATCCTGCGGTCATTCTCAGAAGAGTTGTCTTTCCACATCCAGAGGGACCTAAGAGGACTACGAATTTTTGATTACCAATTTCAAGGTTAATGTTTTTTAATACTTCAACAGAACCAAAACTCTTTTTGATATTTGTGTATTGTACTTCAGACATTAATTAAACTATCCAATTGATTACTATCACCAGCTAAATCGAGAATGGTGTAGCGATCTCGAATGAATCTACCATATTTTAGAGCATCTTTATAAAAATTACCATCAAGTTTAGCATCTTCAGGGGTACGCAGTGCACCACACTCGCCCATCGAATTCCAGATGACATCATAATCTAACATTTTATCTCTCAGGGGTTCGACAAATTCTAGCCAGTGTTTAGAAAAATACTCATTAGTATCATCGGACTTTTGTTGATCGAATAATTTTGGCTTCATCAACTCCTTGATTGTTTGGAGCATTGGCTCTCCCATTTTTGCAACAATTTCATCTTCAGGAATTTGAGTAGGTGAAAGAATAGGAGGTTGGTCTTTTTTTAAAATTGCATTTTGCATCTTAGACATACTAATAGTCGCTATACCCACTTGTTCACCATGAGAGGTTCCTGGATGTTTTTCTTTAGCAAACATATCAATATAGTGAGAAATACCGTGCTCTCCCATGCTACCGACATGAGTTGTTTGGGTAAAAGAAGTTCCCAGACCCATTATTGCTGAAATTCTTGTCAGCATACCCAGAGCTTCAATATCCCCATCTGCAATTTGTTTTGCACCGTCAATCATTTCTTGTTCATATAGTGCGAGTAAAGCATAAGGTGTTGGTTTATAATCTGTTTTTAGTAGTTGATGAGACATTAGCCAATCAACTTGTGCTGTAGTTCTACATATCACATCTGCAAACGCAGCAGCAGTCAATCTTTTAGGACAATTGCTTAATACTTCTAAATCAAAGAAAACTCCTTGAGCATAATGAGCAACAAGTGATTTCTTAACACCCTCAAATGAAATAGATGCTGTTCCAGTTGTATAGGCGTTCATTGGCGTAGTAGCAAAAACAGAATAAGTTTTTTTTTCTAAAAATGTTGCGTATTTTATACTGTCACTGACTGTGCCAGATCCAATAGCAATCATGCCATCATAGTCTTTTAATTTTTGCTGAAGATGCTGAACACCTTGAATACTTGAAGATGGCTTCTCCCAAATATATTCATCCGCATTAATCTTACCATGAATATTTTTAAAAACTCTTTCTCCCATTGCTTTATGCGTAAAAGGATCACTGACAATTAAAAGTTTTTGGTTAGGGTGAAGGTCTTTGATGAGGTCTGCTTCTTGTCCGTCTAGTTGCTTGCTGATTTCAATCTTTTTTATAGGAATGCTATATTTTTTTTGGTCGATAGGGCTTACCCAAATACCCTTTGTTAAATCGTCGATAACTCCGTTGTAATTGCTCATTATTATTTTTTATTTGAATGTTTATACGCAAATTCTACAAGTCGATGATTAATATCTGCGGTAGAATTATAAATATCTTTATATATAGATATTAACTCATCATAAATTTCTCTTTTTGACTCATCAGGTTTGACAATAGTAGTCTCCCCAGACATTTTTCCTGCAGCTTCATTAATCGATGAATACCAGCCTGCACCATAAGCAGCAATCATTGCTGAACCTAATGAAGAGGCCTCAATGGTATTTGAGATTAAAACATTTTTACCAGATGCATCTGCTAACATTTGTCTCCAGAAAGGACTGTGCGCACCGCCGCCGATAGCTAAATATTCTTTAATCTTAAGGCCTGATTGTTTCTCCATTTCAAGAGTGGCAATTGTTTGATTGAGAGTAATCCCCTCTACAATCGATCTATACATATGAGCTGGGGTGTGGCTTGGTGAAAAACCAGTTATCGTACCTCTTGCTGAAACATCCCAATGAGGGTCCATGCAAGCAGACCAATATGGCTGACTCATTAAACCATCTGAGCCAATCGGTAAGCTACTTGCTTGCTCTTCTAACTTAACAAAGAAGTCTTTGTCTTTTCGATTGCCTTGAACAAACTGATCTGTAAACCAATTAATAAGTAAAGCGCCTGATTTTAAACAATTTTCAAAAATATATCCTTCCCCTTGCGCTGCAATCATTGTTCTCCAGGCATTGGATACATGATACTCCTTAGACCATACTCCTGAGACAACAGCCGTACCCAGATTAACATAGGCGCGATCAGAGGTGGTGCAGTTAGTGCCTAGTCCCGCCAGATGTCCATCCCCTCCAGCTGCAATAATAGGCGTCCCCTCTTTTAAGCCTGTTTCTTTTGAAGCTGCTTGAGATACTTTTCCAATTACTTCCCCTGATGCAAAGACTTTAGGAAGTCTTGCTTCGTTTATTCCTAGTAAATCTAATATCTGTTTTGAATATTCTTTTTTCTGTAAATCAAACATTCCATGCGGGTCTACAGAAATCCATCCACCATTAAATTCACCATGTAATTTTTTAACTAAATAAGAATGAACATCTGAAAAAAAATCTACTTTTTTAAAAACTTCAGGTTCGTTTTTTTTCATCCAGTAAACTCTGTATACAGCTGGACACGTATCTGCGGGTCTGCCCGTTATGTTATTCATAACTTCTTTTCCCCCAATTAGGTCACAAAATTCGTAGACTTCTTTTCTTGCCCTTTCATCCATCCATAGCTGAGCTGGGGAAAGTGAATTTCCTTCTTTATCAAAATAACCGATTGTCTCTCTTTGATTTGAAATAGCGATAGCTTCTATATCAGATGCATTTATTTGATCCGTCAGTTGTTTGGTAGAAGTGCAAAGTGCTCTCCACCAATCATCTGGATTTTGTTCAAAGTTAAATATCGAGGGATTTTGAAATGTTATTTCACATCGACCTTCTGCAGCTGCATGGCCCTTCTTATCCCAAGCAATTGCTTTAGTTGATTGGGTAGAACTGTCTATCCCAACAACATACTTAGATGACATTTAATATTCTTGTCTAGTTGGTGTAACGCACATCTCTTGAATCAAAACGTTTTGAGGCATGTTATATGCGTATAAAATCATATCGGCTACATAGTCAGACGAAATACCTCCGCCGATTCTTTTTTTATTGTCTTGATAATTTTTTAAAGTGTTAGGGTCTTTAACACCTGATAATACTTCAGTTTCAATAATTCCAGGTGAGATAACGATGACCCGAACATCGTGTGGGGCCAGATACCCTCTAATACTCTCGGATACAGCATGGACAAAATATTTGGTGCCACAATAAACTGTATGATCGGGATAAACTTTTCTTCCAGCAATCGAACTCATCATAACAATCGTTCCTGATTTGCGTTCTTTCATTCCTGACATAACAGCATAAAGAGCATTCATAACACCATTGGTATTAATATTAATCATTTCATCCCATTCGCCTGGGTCTTGCGAGCCAATATCTCCAAGTCGTGCTATCCCTGCATTGTTAAATAACATATCAGCAGGACCGTATTTTTCTTCAGCCTCTTTTACTGCTGCTACTAATGCATCTCTGTCTCTGACGTCGACTTGTCGACACATGGAATTTGGAAGATTTAATGCTTCCATTCGATCTAATCTTCTAGCTAATAATAAAGTTGGATGACCAGCTTTGGAAAATGCTTTTGCTGTTGCTTCACCGATACCGCTACTGGCGCCAGTGATAATTGCTAAGGGTTTTGACATTTTATTTATTAATCAGGGCGATCTATTTGATCGCCCTGAATTTTTTTAATTAAGCCCCAACAGTTTTGTTGAAGTTCTTCGCTATAGTGTCAAGACAGTCTTTAGCTGAACCGTATTCGCCAGCCCAGTATCTTCCTAACTCAATAGGAATCATGTTACTTGACATATCTGCCCACTCAGGAAGATCAGGCTCAGATCCCATATCATTAAAGATGGCATCTCTCACAACATCTAAGTGACGTGTAGTACCATTACCACTTCTGTTGTTTGCTTTTACGCGCTCATCGTCGTAAACAGAAGCTCTGGTTGGTCCTGTTCCACCACCTAAAGCTGTAATGTAAACCTGAGTCTCATAGCTAGTTGCCCATTGAGCAAATAACCATGCAGCATCCTTGTTCTTAGAGTATTTAGATACAGCTAGTGAAGATCCACCTTGGTGAGCAACACCAGGAATTTCACCATATCCACAGTCACCTGTAGCTCTTAATGGGCTAGCTGGTGCAGGACATGCTGCTGCCATCATTTTACCTTGAACAGAAGATTCATCAGAATCCCACCATGGGAAGAACTCACCCCATGAGATAGTCTGAGCAGAGCCACCTTGTAAGATGTCCTGACCTTGTCCATCCCATGTCCAGCTGGTTACACCAGAAGGCATGTTCTCTTTAAGCTTAGTCCAGTACTCCATACCTGCTAGACCGTTTGCATCATTACCTGCAAAGCTTCCATCAGGATTAGTAATTGAACCTCCAAATGCCCATGTAAACATTGTCCAGTCACACTCTAAGCTGTAGTGACCTGATTTCATCTGTCCGTTAGTACCATAAATTGGTCTTCCGTCAGGATTCAAGTGACCAAGCTTAGCATTCTGAATTGCTTGAGCATTTGCCATATATTGATCAAATGTTTTAGGAACACTGAGGCCTAGTTCTTTATAAACATCATCTCTGTACATCATAATGAAGACAGGGATGTCATAAGGAACACCAACCATAGTGCCGTCATACATTGAAATACCATCAACAAGAGGGCCTAAGAAGTCATCAAAGTTATATCCTGGCATCGCCAAGTCAGGTTTAGCAGCATAAAGTTCACGAGGGTCTTCTGCGTCTCCTCTAAAAGCTGCCATCCAACTTTGGTCAAGATAATAAGTATCATAAGTACCTAATCCTGAAGCCACGTCGAGAGTTAGTTTTTGTAAAACCTGCTCTAGTGGTAATACTTCGATATTAACTTTAATTCCAGTTACTTCCTCAAAGAAAGGTTTCAATGTTGAGTTAATAGCGTTTGATGGAGGAGTTGACTCAGTTGCCAAAGAAACTGTTTGGCCTCTGAAAGGTGATGAGACATCTCTTAACCAGTCCATCATGTCGCCTCTCCATTCAATGTGGGATCCTGCATGAGCGGTAGGAATAAATTTCCTGCTCATGGTACCCATAGTGCCTAAGCAACCAGCGCCAAGTCCAAGCATACCGGCATTTTTAAGAAAATCTCTTCTCTTCATATTGCCGTTTACATACTTGCCAACGATGTTTGCTAAATGCATTTTTCTATACATATCGCGCATATGTGATTCCTCCGTAATGATTAATTATAAACTTTATAGGTGTTAAAGTTCAAGCTTAATCGTAATTTATGTTAAATTTCACAATTCATCTGATAAATTAAAGTAACAATAATTAAAAAAAATTGTGTATAATTTAAAGAATGTCTGATCATAAGTCTTTTTCGCTTCCTGGTTTTATGACTTCAGATAGTTCTTTTCCCTGGCTTTTACCTTTAATTACTATGTTAGTAGTCTTTGCCATTGTCCCTTTTTTCTACAATATTTATTTGAGTTTCCACGAGTTTGTGCCCTTAAAAAGAGCGCTGATATTTGTAGGTTTTGATAACTGGATTAAGCTTTTTACCGACGGTGTTTTTTGGGGATCGTTAAAGGTTTCTTTATTTTACACTTTTGTTTGTCTTATTATCCAATTAGTCCTGGGAATGGGAATAGCGCTTTTAATTGACTCTGATGATCCTGGGTTCGGAGTTATTAGATCAGTTTTAACTCTAACACTTGTTATTCCTCCTGCGATTGCTGGAATGATATTTTTAATCATGGAAGATGCTAATTACGGTTTGATTCCATGGGCCTTAAAATCAATTGGGCTTATTGGTCAGGAAGATACTATCTTGGCCGATCCCTCCTTAGCTATATGGGGTGTCATGATAGTTGATATCTGGCAGTGGACTCCTTTTATGGTTCTGATCTTAGTTGCAGGGTTACGCTCTTTGCCTAGCGAGCCTTTTGAATCAGCCATGATTGATGGCGCACGTCCTTTTCAAATTTTTAGAAGACTTACGCTTCCCATGCTTCATAAAGTGATTGCTGTTGCTATTTTAATCAGAGGTATCGATTTATGGAGAATGGTTGATTATGTTTTTGTGTTAACATCGGGGGGGCCGGGAACAGCAACGTATACACTGAGCCTTTATTCATGGCAGCGATTTACTTTTGTTCAATGGGGCTATGGAGCTACTATTAGTTTATTTTCTTTAATTGTTATCTTAATCGTTGGTAATGCTTTTATTCATTTTGCGAAAGTTAAGTGGTAGTAAATGAATAAAGTTTTAAAACAAGTTTTAGGATGGTTTATTGCAGCTGTTTTCTTTTTTCCAATTTATTTTTGGATAAC
>JAYPCO010000003.1:30937-40938 GCA_038124765.1 Alphaproteobacteria bacterium
CTTGCTGCTTACGCCCTCTCAAGACTTCCTATGAGAGGTCAAAACCATTTTATGGGTTGGATTTTATCAACCAGAATGATGCCTCCTGTTGCTGTGGCTATCCCTATGTTCTTTATCTATAAGAATATAGGCCTCATGGATACTCATTTAGGTATAATCATCATACATGCTTTGATGAACTTACCATTAGCAGTTTTACTAATGAAAAGTTTCTTTGATGACATTCCGAAAGATATTGATGAGGCAGCTCTTCTTGATGGCGCATCGAGATTTTATGTATTTTGGAGATTGATTGTTCCCCTTGCGATTGGTGGGATAGCAGCAACAGCGGTGCTTTGTTTTATTTTCAGCTGGACAGAGTTTATCTTTGTCTTAATGCTTACACAAACGGGCTTAAAAACAATACCCGTTGTCTCGACATCATTTGTTACCTCGACAGGCACTGCCTGGGATAACATGGCAGCCTTAGGCACTGCAGCAATCATACCAGCGTTTATCTTTATCTTACTAGTGCAAAGACACCTAGTTAGAGGGCTAACATTAGGCTCAGTTAAACAGTAAAGTTTGTTTTTAAGAAAAACTCTTGCTTATTTAATTGGGCTAATATTTTTTTTCCCTATTTTTTTTTTATTTTCTTCCTCTGTAAAACCATTAAGAGATATTTTAAATGTACCGCCTAAACTATTTGGATTAAATTTTAAATTTTCTAATTTTGAAGCGCTTTTTAAAAGCACATATTTTACATCTTCATTTCTAGATAGTTTAATTATTTCGATTGGCTCTGGGTCCCTCACCGTCATTATAGCTTTATATTCAGGCTATTGCTTATCGAGATTTCATTTTAAGTTAAAAAATTTTTTTATTTTATTTATTTTAAGCTCGCGCATGCTCCCACTGGTCTCAATTGCTATTCCTATTTATTTTGTATTTAGTAAATTGAATCTTCTCGATTCTATTTTTGGTATTATTCTTGTTCATACATTTATAAATTTACCTTTGGCAGTACTGTTAATTAAAAGTTTTATAGATGAAATCCCAAAGGAGATTGATGATAGCGCTATTTTAGACGGGGCTAGTCGTCTATTCTTATTACATAAATTAATACTGCCTCTTTGTATTAGCGGTATCGCAGTGACATTTATTTTATCGTTTATTTTTAGTTGGACGGAGTTTATTTGTTCTCTTGTGTTAGGACAAATGGATGTGAAGACAATTCCCGTTCAGGCTTCCATTTTTAAGACGGCACCCAGTTGGGATTTAATGTCAGCCTTAGTAGTATCTTCTATATTACCACTTTTTCTTCTCATTCTTACAATTCAGCGATATTTAGTAAGAGGTTTAACATTAGGGTCTGTTAAAGAATAACTATATTTTTCGACCTTTTTACTAAATTTTTGTTATAATTTTCACATAATGGATGTTAAAGAACACAGAATTTCAGTCATCGTTAATGCAATAATTGAAAAGGGTCAGGTTGATATCAAATCCATGGCTCAAAAACTCAAAGTTAGCCAAATGACAATTTATAGAGATGTTGATGCGCTGATTGCTAGTGGCGTTATTAGAAAAGAAAAAGGGGTTATAAAGTCTAGTGACACCTTTTCTTTAGAATATTTTCATGATGTCCGGGCCAATTTAAGTCTTCATGCAAAAAATAAATTAGTAGAAGAAGCTGGAAAATTAATTAAACCAAATTCGTATGTTGCCATAGATGATAGCACTACATGTCTACAATTTTTAAACTTTCAACATTATTTTGAAGGCACTACCGTTATTACCAATAGCTATAAGCTCATACAGGGCTTTAGTCAGAATCCTAAAATCAAAGTTATTGCAATAGGAGGTCGTTTCCAAAAATCGACAGGAAGTTTTGCTGGTTTGCTCACTGAAAACAATATCTCCCAAACGCCTTCCAATATTTTATTTATGTCTTCCACAACACTACATAATACGCAGTTATACACACACGATGAAGATGTTTACCGCTTTAAAGCTTTATATATGCTTAACGCAGATCATAAATACTTTTTAATTGATACAAGTAAAATAGGTAAGAAAACAATAAATCTACAAGCAGACATGTCTGATTTTGATAAATGTTTTATTGCTGGACCTAAATTAAATCCAGATTTTCTATCTACAATTCAAAAGAAAAAAATTAATTTTGAGTTTTTTAAAGTTAAAAACTAATTACTTATCAAGTTCGTTAATCTTATCTACTTTTTTTCCTGAACGCTCTGATTGGAATTCATTCTGTAACCAAATATCAGTGTACATTTTTGCATTAGGTGCTCCGGTAATTAAAGCACCAAAAGTTATGACCTGTGCATTGTTACTGGCGATAGATCTTTCAGCCGTATAAGCATCGTTAACGCAAACTGCGCGAACGCCAGCAAATTTATTTGCAACAATAGCCATACCGGCTCCGGTTCCGCATACTAAGATACCGCGTTCAAATTCTTTTTGTTGGACCTTTTTTGATAGCTCTTTTCCTACATCGGGATAGTCGACTGACGCATCAGAATTAACGCCGATATCTGTGACTTTTATGCCTTTTGACTCTAAATGTTCCTTAAGTGAGTCCTTTAACTCGCGTCCTAAGTGATCAGATCCTATAATTATTTTATCTATCATTGCCACAATATATCTAAAGTTTGTTCCAAGGTATATGGAGCTTTTTGTCCGCAGAGATAGATTGCACTAATTCGTAAAAGATAGGTAGTTGCTCTTTACTAAAAAATCCATTGTTAAATTTTTCTTTCAGTGCGGATTGTAAATCTAAGATAAGTTGTGCACCCTCTACCGTCTGGTCCTTTAACTCTTTAGCCATGATTTCTGAATAGACTTTTCCCTCTCCTAAGTATTTACCCAAAGTACCATTTCTTCCTGTGCCTGATGTAACATGTAAATCGCCAATTCCTGGCAATCCAAAGGCGGAAAAAATATCGCCTTCATGGAGTTTTACAATTTGCGCTAGTTCTTGAATGCAGTGAGTGAAAATACCTGACTCAGGATTAAAGATTTTCGTATTAGGATCATAGCATGTTTGTGAACAACCCACCATTATTGCAAAAACATTTTTTAGCGCAGCACAGAACTCTCCGCCAATAAAATCCGATAATACTTCAATGATATAAAAATCATTTTTAAAAATCCCAGCTAATTCATTAGCTATTTGCGTGTTTTGATTAATAAAACAAATATTTGTAATATATCTTTGAGCAAGCTCGATTGCTTTACAAGGTCCCGCTACCGCAGTGATATCAATATGATAGGGAATACTCCTTAAAATCTTGTTGGGAAGAATATCAATAGTTTTTTGGTCATTAATATATAAGCCTTTGGTTATGATAAGAAACTTTTTATTGTCTGCCTGAAATTTTGAGAGTAATTCAATAAACCAATTAACACCTGCAGAGCTTACTCCAATTACGATTACGTCTGCTTGATCAAAATCAGATTGTTGAAGATCATCAATATGTTTGGAAATCGTATTTTCTAATTTTACCTTTAAAACAGGATGAATATTTGTCTTTTGAATTGAATTAATAATTTCGGTATCTAGGTGTGTTCCAACTAAAGTTATCGAATGACCATTAATTGATGCGGGAACGGTAATAGCTGTTCCCATTACTCCGGCTCCGATTGATAAAATATTAGCCATTTAGGATATAAATTGCCCTCCATTTACTTCTATAATTTGACCAGTGATATAGCCACTTAATTTATCTGAAGATAAGAAAAGAATTGGTCCTACACAATCAGCGGCTTGTCCTAATCTTTTCATTGGAATTTTTAATCTGGTTGCTTCTAATTTTTCTGGAGAGGAGTATTGCTCATGGAATTTAGTAGCAATTGTTCCAGGGGAAATTGCATTCACCCTAATATTGTAGGGAGATAATTCAGATACTAGAGATCTGGTTATACCTGAAACAAATGATTTTGATGCTGCATATACACTAGAGCCCGCACTACCTCCGGTGCTTGCACTAATGGTAGAGACATTAATGATACATCCATAATTTTGTTTTTTAAAAACCTCACTTGCCACTTTGATAGCAAAATATGCTGACTTTGCATTGAGATCAAAAATATTTAAAAAATCTTTTTCTGTAATTGAGTCTAATTGATACCTGCCCACCATGGTACCAGCGTTGTTGACTAAAATATCTAAGCCACTTAAGGTATTAATAGCCTCATTCATAAATTCTTCTACTTGCGATAGTTTTGTAAAATCTGCTTTTAGTATTTTATAATTCTTGCTCTCAGTTCTTTTTAGAATTCTATCCTCTAAAGTGTCAATAGATTGGTTACCGTGAAATATAACTTGAGCGCCTAAATTTAAAAATTCTATACCTGTTTCAAAGCCAATGCCTGTACTGGATCCAGTTACAATTATTTTTTTATCTTTAAATTCAGTTTGATCTAGTATCATTGAAGTCTCTCCATTATATATTCTGGAAAACCAGTTGTTTGATAATCTGATTTTATTTCTCCTATTATATCTTCATCATTCATATTTTGTAAAAATTCTTTTCTATGAATGCCGGATGTTATTAACAAAGAGTCTATTTTAAAACTATTAGCCCCTGCAATATCATTAAAAAGAGAGTCTCCTATCATCAGAATTTTCGATTTTTCACACTGGGACAATTCATAAGCATGCTGGAATATTTCTAAACCCGGTTTGCCAATAACAAACGCTACCCCACCCATTCTCTTGTATTTAATAGCTAAATCGCCCGTTGAAGGATGAATACTATCACCTGATATTCCTAAAATATCTGGATTGGAACAAATAAGCGGTAATTGAAGTTTAATTGCAGTTTCAAAAATACTATCTAGAATTTCAAAATTTTGAAAACCTGTAGTACTGGATAATAACAAAAAATCACTCATTTCTATCTCTGATACTTTTTCGAATGATGTGTTTTCTAAGAGAGGATAATCAGTTGCTATCACAAAATATTTATTGCCTAAATTTTGAAAAGGTAATTTTTTATTTATTAAACAATCATAACAAACATCTCCCGAGGTTATTAAAGGAGATTTTAAAATGTAATCTGCACCCAATTGTTTTAGGCGATTTACATTATCAATACCTCTCTTGCCAGAATTACTAATAATAAAAATTTTTTTATTTAAATTTTGGAGATATTTAAAAATTAATTCAGCATCCTGAAATATTTTTTTTCCATCATGCACCACTCCCCATTGATCAAAGAAAAATGCATCATACTCGTTCGATAGCTCTTTTAGACTTGAAATTTTTTTAATCAATTTGACTTATCTCCCATTGCTAACAGGGCAGACCCGAAAGCCGCATCGTTAGATAAAGGTATTTTTAATTCTACGTTAAGAATTTTTTTTCTAATTTCGTTCCATTTCGCATTTTTACTACCCCCGCCAATAGTAAATATAGTTTTAGGATAACTACCGCCAATTTCTACAATTTTTTCATAACTTAATTTTTCAACACCCGTAATTCCTTCTAACACTGCTTGAAAAAATTCAGTTTCAGATTCTGGTCGAGGGGTTAATACAGGTGATTTATTTGGGTCATTGATTGGGAATCTTTCTCCAGTTTGAGCCAGCGGATAATAGTTTAGATTTAATAAATTATTTGGATCGAGTTGCTTAGATAGAATATCTATCTTATCATTGAATAACTCTTTGATAATTTTTCCCCCAACATTTGAGGCGCCGCCTGCAAGCCATTTATCACCTAACCTATGACTATAAATTCCAAACTCTTTATTAAAAATTGGCTTATCAGAAATTGCTTTTACGACAAGGGTGGTGCCAATTGACGTGACTGCCTCTCCTGATTTATTAGCTCCAGTAGCTAAAAATGCTGCAATACTATCTGTAGTACCAGCAATTATCTCAGTTTTTTTATTAAATCCTAAATCAATTAATTCCTTATTATTTAAGAGCCCCATTACCTGTCCTGGAATTTTAATTTCAGGAAGATTGTTTAATTTAATTGGTAGTTTATCAAACCAATCAGGCCACTTTCTATCAACACAATCATAACCTAGTTTTAAGGCATTATTTTCATCAGAATATTTAAATTCATTTATAATTTTTGATGCTATCCAATCTGCTTGATGAAGTATTTTAAAGTTTGTTAAATTTTGTTGTTTAGTTAAGGATAAAGCTCTAACTAAAGCATTTGTAGGACTGGAGACAATTGGATGATTGTTTGAAACTTTTTCAACGAACTTAGCTTCTTCAACACTAGATGCATCATTATACATGAGTGCGTTTGTTAAAGGCAATCCATGCTCATCAGTGAGCAATACTGTTCCGGATGTCCCATCAATGGACAATTTACTTATATCATTCAAATCAACTTTATTTTTAAGAAATGTTATATTTTGAATAAAAGCCTCCCACCATAAATTAGGGTTTTGATACACTAGCGATGATTGAGATATTGGATTTGATATTACAACTGAATGATTGAAAACTTCGTTTTTGTTTTCATCAATAATAGAGGTTCTAACTCCCGTTGTGCCAAAGTCTATACCTAGAAATAATTTCATTAATTAATTGATTGACGATATTTTTCAACATCCCAATTTAATAACTCACTTTCCTGATCTTCTGATAAGAATTTAAACGATTGAGATAAATCTAATCTGAGCAAAACCTCTAAAAAACAATCAATCATTTCTTTAGCAGCAGGTATGGCAGAATTGTTTTCAAAAAGACCTTGTTCTTTAATAATAAGATAAGGGGGCAAAGGAAGATCTTTATTTTTTAAATTGATGATAAATTTATTTGCATCTTCATTGTTTAAAAAAGTTGGAATACCTGGGCCTAAAAAAATTACATGATCTGGATATAAAGACTTAGAAAATAATGAAAACAATTGCTCATCACGTGACTTAAATAAACTATATTTTTCATCATTTTTTTGTGAATAGTCAGTAACAGAAACAATGGTTGAGCTAGTTGCCGTAATGATTTTATCATTTCGAATATGGTTTAATTGGTTATGTATTTTAAGAAGCAACTGGTAAGTATCTTCGAGTTCATTTCCTGCAACAATTAATCCATGATTTTCTAATATAAAAATTCTAGTGTCAGGCTGAATTAGTTTTTTTATTCCCATAGTTAATCTAAATCCAGGTCGATAATATGGAACGCAAACAAAATCATCGGTGATATGTTTTTTTATCTCTTCAATTGAATTATCTAGAATGGCATTTGCAATGGTTGCGGTTGAGTGGACATGTAATACATACTTATAATTAATTAATGCATGAAATGAAGTTTCTAAGGAAGGTCGGAGATTATTTGTAGAAATGATGTCATCTACAAAGCTATCATCTTGCTCTTGAGAAATTTTTTTATTAATCGAATGTAAATCGACTTCTACAAAGATATCCTTGTCTACCGAATTAATTAACCAAGTACCTGAAGCTTTAATAAGCATACTATTCTCACTTTTAATGGAGGTATTTCCTCCGGCTGCCTGAACTAAAGAAGGGTCTTTGCCTAATTGATAAGAAATTTCTTTGAAAGACTGAATTTCAGAAATAGAAAAATTACTGTTTGCCATAACTTTTAACAGCTTCAATAATTTTTTTCATATCTTTTTGACTTACTAGTTTTGGGGTTCCATTAATTTTTGCAATAGTAATTTGCTTGCACAATACTTCAAATTCTTCAGCTAGAAATAAAGCCTCTTCTATACCAGAACCTGTCACAATAATACCGTGGTTTGCCAATAAACACGCCTTATGATTTTTTAATGCCTTGACTGCAAAGTCTGAAAGTTTTTGACTTCCTGGTAACGCAAATTTTGCACAGGGAATCGAGTCACCACCAAAAAAAGCTATCATGTAATGAAAACATGGAACTGGTTTTCCCAACATGGAAAATCCTGTACCGTAAGGAGCGTGTGTATGTATTACAGTATCTATTTCTTTTTTGTGCTTAAGAATATCAAAATGAAATGGTGTTTCTGAAGAAGGTTTCCATTTTCCATGATATTTTCCTTGTTTATCAACAAAAACAATATCTTCAGGCTTAAGTTTGTTATAAGCGATACCAGATGGGGTGATCAGCATTCCGTCTTTCCAACGAACACTAATATTACCGGCCTTTCCCTGATTTAATTTTTTACGCTCTAATTCTAATGCGGCATCTATTATGCTTTTTCTAATTTGTATTTCTGCTTTGTTCATCAAGTAACCTTTAACAGATTTTATTTTTTAAATCTAAATTATTTAAATAGTTTTTTAGATCTTCAGCGATAACCTCCGCTGCATAATACACAGTTCTAATAGATGCACCAGCTATATGAGGGGTAAGTGTTACATTATTTAGTTTTCTTAAAGGATGGTTTTCAGGAAGAGGCTCAACATCATATGTGTCTAATGCTGCTCCACCAAGGTGATTGTTTTGTAAATATTTTAATAGGTCATCATAGTTAACTAAGGGACCTCTAGCCGTATTGATAAAGTAAGATCCTTTTTTCATATTTTTAAATTCATTTTCTGCAAAAAACTTTTCTGTATCTTTTGTTACCCTTGCATGAATGGAAACCACATCTGAGTTTTTAATTAATTCCTCCTTTGAAACTCTAGTTATGTTGTATTGTTTATCAATTTCATCAGGTTCCACAAAAGGATCAGCAAAAATAATTTTACATCCAAAAGGAAGAAGTAAATTTCGAACTCTTTTTCCAATATGACTATAACCGACAAGCCCTACTGTCATTTCACATAATTCCTTACCTGTAATATCATATCGATATAAATCTCCTCTCCATTGTCCATCAACCATACTTTGATGTCCTTTAGTAACGAGGCGAGTTTCAGCAAGAATAGAGGCAACAGTAAATTCGGCTACAGCAGAAGCATTTCTTCCAGGAGCATTTGACACTGTAACGCCAAACTTTTTACAAGCCTCCAAGTCGATATTAACGGGACCTCCTCTCGACACTCCTATAAATTTTAAATTAGGAGTTTTCTTGAGTATTTCTTCTGAAATTGGAGCCATGTGGTTGATTAATATTTCACTATCACCAATCGCTTTGACAACCTCTTCGGCATTGCCCAAATATTCTTTAATATTAGCAAAATCACCCTCTCCAAACTCATTATGAAAAGGTTCATCGGGCCATGCAGCATCTGTTTTATAAAAAACAACATCTTTTAAACCTAGATCTCTTTTTAATACCTCTTCAAAAACGTCTGCCTTCATAAATCGATCACCGTAAATACTTATTTTCATTATTTTCCTTCCTGTAAATTATGGTTTTGATTCCAAAACTGTTTCATTGATTGATAGCCACTTTTATAAACCTCAAAGGCTTTTTCATAGACGTGAGAAAGTTCATGATCAAACTGTTCTTCGGTTTGTAAATAGGGTTTTACCCAATAATCATTTAAATCATCGTATTTTTCTGAGTGCTTAAGAGCTAGCATGGCCACCATGCACGCGCCTGCAGCTCCTTGTTCACTGTTATCAATGACTTGAGTATTGTTTTTCGTAATTGCTCCAACAATTTTTCTTACAATAGGACTATTGCTAGCCCCACCTGTTAAACGAAGTAAATTTAATTCAGCGCCAAATTCAACATAACAATCTTTACATGCATAACCCAAAGATTCATATAAGGCCCTAATTAAATCATGAGAAGTTGTCATAGTATTTAATCCAAGAAACTGTGCTCTCGCCTTTGCATTAACAAAAGGTCCTCTCTCTCCGTTAGGAGAAATAAATGGATAATAAAAAACATTTGCCGGTTTACTTTGACTTGCCCCCTCTTCAAATAATTTCAAAATGTCTGACTTGTTGATATTTTTCATACCTAAACCTTGACCAATGGAGGAGTAAATCTCTATTAGCCAATCTGTATTCAACGATGCAACCATATTTGAAACCATTTTTGCGTTTGCTTTAGATCCAGCTAACGGCATGGTGTAACCGAGTTGCTTATTGGGATCAACTTTTTTATGATCAAAATCAACAAATATATGAAT
>JAYPCO010000003.1:41038-49215 GCA_038124765.1 Alphaproteobacteria bacterium
GATCCCCAAGTCATAATCGCTTCACTGATTTCAGTTTTTATTTCTCCAGTCATTTTATGGAATATCCAATCTTTACATCGAAGTACCTTATCTACTTTTTCAAACCTTTCTTTTTCATGATGGAGCATATGAAACATCTGGCCTGTTTGCATGGAGGGATTTAAACCAGTATGGGTAATTGAGGTAAAATTTGGTCCAACTGAAGAATTTCTCCAATCGTCAATAATATCGCCCGCTCTTCCATCAAGCCATAGTGCAGCGTCACCAACAGGATTAGCTTGGTTATCAATTGGCCATGAACCGTCCCCTTGGCCCGTAATAGAAAGACCAACAATTCTATCTTTTAAGTTAGGTATTTTTTCTTGTAATTTTTTAAAAGACTCCAAGACTTTAGACCATGTCTCATCTAAGTTTTGTTCAGCTTTACTACCGGGTCGATAATAAACTTTATTTTCAACAGCTGCAGAATTAACAACTTTTCCGTCTAAAGTAAAAGCTACAAACTTAATTAAGGAGGTTCCTGCATCTAAACCAACAATCAAATTGTCAGACATTAAAAACCGTTAAAAATTACTTTTTCACTATTTGAGTCAAATAAATTAATAGAGCCGGAAGTAAAATTAACATTAAGACCCTCTTGAACTTCAAAATTACGATCGGCTACGCCTATAATATTGACACCATTTAATTCAAATCCTAAATGGATTTGATCTCCTAACCAGTGATTACTTGTGAGTTGAATTTTTGCATCATGATTAGATGACGAAGTATTAAAATTTATTTTTTGAGGTCTAATTCCAACTACTAATTTTTGATTATTACTTAAATTTGCAATTTTGGATTGATCAATATTATTTTTATCGTAGCTTATTTTAAAAGCAGGATCATTCTTTTCATTTTTGATATGAAAATGTATTTTATTATCATCAAAAGAGTATTCTGCATTTAACATATTCATTGGTGGCTCGCCAATAAAGGATGCCACAAAAACATTTTGGGGCTTAGTTCTAATATCAAATGGCGATGCTAACTGTTGAAGCTCTCCCCCTTCCATCACAGCAATTTTATCAGCCAGTGCAATTGCTTCTGTTTGATCATGAGTTACAAACACTGTGGTTTTTTTATTGTGTTGAATATAGTCTTTAACTCTTGCTCGAAGTACCGCTCTTAGCTGAGGCTCTAATTGGGACATTGGCTCGTCTAATAATAAAATATCGGAAGTTCGTACTAAGGCTCTAGCTAAACTAACTCTTTGAGCCTGGCCACCAGATACAGTACTAGGATAACGATGAAGTATATCGTTGATTTCAAGTAAATCAGATATTTCAGTAACTTTTTTTTCAATTTCAGCATTGGATAGCTTTTCTCTCATCAGCCCAAACGAAATATTATCTTTGACAGTCAAAGGAGGATAAAGCGCATACCCTTCAAAAGCCATAGCGACATTTCTTTTGGCCGGTGGTAAGGCAATTAAATCAGTGTCGTTACATTTAATTTCACCACTTGTGGGTGACTCAAATCCTGCAACCATACGAAGAGTTGTTGTTTTTCCACAACCTGAAGAGCCAAGAAGCGCTAAAATTTCACCATGTTCTAAAACTAAGTTGAAGTCTTTTACAGCATGGACGTTATCCCCTAGTTTAACATCAAATATTTTGTTTAAATTATTAATTGTTAGTTTTGCCATTAGACAATTAACCTCTGTTCGCTATCAAAATAATTCACATTCTTTTCATCAACTTTAATATAAAAATCTTTATTATCATCCAGCAGCATAGACTCTTCTTCAGAAACAGAAGCTAATATTTCAACGCCTTCTTCAAGACGAAGTAAATAAACTGTTCTTAAATTTAATGGTGTCTTAGCTCGTAGTTCAACTTTTATTGAGCCTTCTTGATCCTGATTAGAAACAAAAATATCCTCCGGCCTAATACCTACATAACAATTATTATGTCCTGACAATTCAGGGTAGTTGACATTAATTTCAATTCTTGATGCAGTAATTTTTGAAGAAGTACCTGCAGATGAGTTTTGGGCATTAAGTATATTAATTGTCGGATCTCCAAACAATTTCGCTGAAGTAACGTTACTTGGTTTCTTATATACTTGAGTTGGATGAGCTACATCAGTGAATTTAGTATTTGCTAAAACACCAACTCTCTCTCCTAAAGCCATTGCTTCTTTGTAGTCCTGGGTTACATATAGAACAGTTGTATTAAATTTTTTCAAAACCTTGGGAAGCTCGAGTCTCATTTCATAGCGAATTTTTGCATCTACATTTCGAAGTGGATCATCTAGAAGGACTACTGATGGTCGAACAACCAAACTTCTTGCAAGAGATGTTCTTTGTTTTTGTCCATTGGAAAGCTCTTTGGGTTTATGACTTAAAACATGATCAATTTTTAAAAGCTCTGCAACCTCATGAACTCTTTCCTTGATTTCAGATTCATTTTTTTTTTGAGCAATTAATGGGCTTGAAATATTTTCAAACGCATCCATGTGTGGGTATAATGCGAAGTTCTGAAAAGCCATTGAAATGTCTCGTTCATTTGGATCTAATGAATCAATACTCTGTCCATCCATCAATATTTGACCACTATCTTGTGGCATAATTCCTGATAGTAATCTCAGAAGAACAGTTTTTCCAGAACCAGAGGGTCCGAAAACTACAAAGAATTCTCCTTTATTTATTTTTAAACTAACATCATCAAAAACAATTTCGTCTTTAAAACGCTTGTTTATATTTTGAAGTTCTAAGTAAGCCATCCTTTAACCTTTTACAGCTCCCAAACTTAAACCTTCAACTAGATATTTTTGAATTATTAAAGCAAGTGTTAAAGTTGGTATTACAGATAAAACAATACCAGCGGCTATCAAACCATAAGGGATTGCACTAGCGGTAATAAAGGAAAGAGCTCCTACAGTTACTGGTTGAATATCACTTGATCCAAGAATAAGAGCAAAGACAAAATTATTCCAAGCAAAAATAAAACAGATTAGAGAAGAAGCCGCGATACCTGGTCTTGCTAGTGGAATTGAAATTTTCCAAAATGACTTAAACCAAGAATGCCCATCTAGTCGATAAGCATGTTCGATGTCCTCACTGACGTCCTCAAAATAACCTCTAACAATCCATAAAAGAAGTGGCAATGTAATTAATTGATAAACCCATACTAAAGCGAAGTAGCTGTCATAAAGACCCATTTTTGTAAAATATAGGTTTAATGGAATGATAATTAAAAGAGCTGGGGCAAACTTAAAACTCAATATTGTAAAAGCAATATCTTCGCCACCTTTAAACTTATACCTTGCAAAAGCATAAGCAGCTGGGATGCCCAATATTAATGTTAAAATAACCGAGCAGCTACTCAAAATGAAACTATTGAAAATATTTTTCATATAAAAGACGTCCATAACACCCGCAGGAGTGGAGATCTTCCCTTTTAGTAGAGCAATGTAGTTATCAAATGTAGGTGAGAAAATAATAGTTGGAACTTTTCTTAAAATTTCATCGTTTGTCATAAAAGACATCAAAAAGATCCAAAGAATAGGAAATAGAAAAAACATAATAATGAAGAAATAAGCAAGAACTTTGAGGATTTTGGTGAGGGTACTAGTAGAGTTCATTATGCAATCCCTTTCGTTTTAGCGCGAAGCTTATGCCATTGTTTAACAAAAACATGACATAAAAAGTACGCAATTGCCCAAAGGACGACCATCATGGCTGCGGCTTTACCTATATTGGTATATTGAAAGGTTGTTAAATAGGCAGACACTTGGAAAACCATACTACTTTCACCTGGTCCGCCCTGAGATAAGGCATAAATAATATCAAATTGTTGAATGCTCTCCAGCATTCTAAATAGACAAGCGGTTAAAATATATGGGAACAACATTGGCAGTGTAATTCTAAAAAATTTATAATACCCCGGCACTCCATCCAGTTCCGCAGCTTCAAAAGGTTGTCTAGGTAGAGCTCTTAATCCAGCAAGTAAAAGGATCATGATAAAAGGTGTAAACACCCACATATCAACTAATACAAGTGTAAAAATAACTGTTGATGGGTCACTCGCCCATTTAAAATTTTCTATACCTACTAAAGAAAAGAAATAATTAAAAACTCCAAAGTTAGGATTAATCATTAATTTCCACATCAAGGAAGCCACGGCAGGAGCAATCATTAGTGGTAAAATTAAAAGAACGCCTAGGATATTATTATACCAAGTTCTTTTAGCTAGAAGTAAAGCAATACCCAAACCTAACAAAAGTTCAAATACAACTGTGAATAAAGTATAGGTCAGCGAAACTTGAATGGTATTCCAAAAGGATGCATCTGTAAAAATTCTGACATAGTTATCAAACCAAATAAAACCTTTCATGTGAGGCATTTTTAAATTGTAACGCTGTAAGGAATAGTAAACCGCCGTAAAGAAAGGAATCAAAATACCCACACATACTAAAAGCGCAGGAAGCGTTAAAACGTAGGGAAAAAGTTTTTTATTAATTTTCATTTAAATAAATGCGAAAAGAGTGCTAGCTGCAATATATGCAGCTAGCAATTTTTGTTAAGTCTTATGCAAGACCAACGTCTTTTAACATTCCGTCAATCTTACCAGCTAGTTTATCCAATGTCTCGTCAACATTTGCGCCAGTCTGCATTTCTTGTAATGCAGCAGCCCATTCTGTTGTAGTTTCAAAGAATAAAGGTTGTGCTGTAAAGTGGATTTTTGATCCTCCGATTGAAGAGTTATATTGCTCCATATATCCAGGAGATGTTCCTCTTACTTTTGCATCGAAGTCTGCAGCAGCCCATACTGATTCACGCACTGGGTTAACTTGGTTGTGCTTTACACCACCAGCCATTGCATTTTCAGGACCATTAGCCCATTGCATCCAGTACCATGCAGCATCCTTTTTCTTAGAGAATTGGCTCATTGCGAGTGACCAAATCCATACGTTTGGAGTTGGTGCGCTTGCACTTGGATTTGGAGTAAATCCATGGAATCCAAAGTTACCAGCTTCTCTGTTATCTGGGTTACCATTAAAGAAGTAACCAAGGATATCAGCATCAAAGATCATTGCAGAAGCACCGGCACCGATATCGTTACCAACTTCATACCATGTGTAGTTAGACCAGTTAGATGGACCAGCGTTAGCAATCATATTTACCCATTCTTTGTGGAATGCTTTTGATGCATCTGAATTCATAGCAGCCTTTAATGAACCGCCATTATTTTCAAAGTCGCTAAGTCCGTAGTTAGCAAATGCGGACATAAATCCAGGGTGGATCGTCGCCCAGCTTCTACTACCTCTGGTACCAATACCATATGACCATTCTTTAGGATTCTTAGAGAACCACTGAGCTTGATCTGACATTTCAGGTAAGCTAGTAGGAGGGTTCATACCAGCGTCTTTGAAATATCTTTGGTTATAAGTAACACTGTTTAGCTCGAAGCCCCATGGCATACACCATTGCTTCGCACCTTTACCACCTAGTGCGTCACCTGCAACGCCACTCCAAGCAGCAGCATCTCTTAGGTTTCCAACTACGTCATTCCAGTTATAACCAGGATTTGTTTTACTTGGGTCGTTGATGAATTCATTTAAATCCACACACCAACCTGCAGGACCATAAGTCCATGTCATGTAAACACCTGTCATGAATGCATCGTATTCAGATGAGCCTGATGAAAGAGCTGCGGTTACTTTATCAAAGTAAACATCTTCAGCAAAAATATCATACTCAACATTAATACCGGTTAGATTTTTAAAATTATCTAACTCTGCTAGCATTGAATCCATATATGGGTGTTTATTCATAAGTAGCTTAATGGTTGTGCCACTATGCTTTTTCCAATCAAAGTCAGAAGCCGCCATAACGTTGGTAACTTGGGTACCGAGGAGGGAAGTCAAAGCTGCAAAGCCCATACCCATTTTACCTGCTCGTACAAGCAGTTCACGTCTAGACATTTGACCGGTAAGATAAGAGTTTACGTAACTCTTCATTTTTGAATGAGACATATATCTATCCTCCGTTTTCCTAATCTTATTTTATCAATACATATGTTAAAAAAAACATTTTTTTTGTGATTTTTAAAAAAAATCCTGTTAATAATTTCTTAAAACATAGGGTTTTAGAGCCTTTTGTTAAAAAGGATTGATATGAATAATTTTATTGGAATTATTGAGGACTTATTGAATGGAAGTTATCTAAGTCCCTATTCAGGTAAAAAGATCAAACTTCCCATAGATGAAATAGCAATCATTCCTGATATAAACGATTATCAATTTGCCCACCTTCCAAAAATAAAAAAGGATAAAAATTTAATTATTAGTGGCAAATCATCTTTTGAAGCTTTTGGTAAAAAAGTTGTTAGCAAGTTTGAAAAAGAAGCAATTGTTTATGAAAAATTAATATTAGAAAACTATGAATCCACAGTCGAATTTGCAAAAGTGCTTTCAGCTAAAACCAAAGATTATAATAATATAATATGTATTGGCTCTGGCTCTGTTATTGATCTTTGTAAGTATGTTGCCTATAGCAATTCACAACAATTAATTGTTTATTGCTCTTCCCTTTCCGCTGCAGCCACCACGAGTACTGTTTCCTTAAAAAATAAAGGGATCAAAGAGTCTGTAAAATCAAAAATTCCTGAAGTCATTGTTATCGATCTAAATAATTTAAAGCTAACTCCTCATCGATTGCTTAGAAGCGCCTTAGGAGATGTTCTTTGTAGAACTACTTGTCAGGTGGACTGGTTAACTTCGCACTTTTTACTTGATACTTTTTATGATGAAACTCCCTTTGCCCTGCAATACCAAGACGAAAAAATTTTACTTACTCAATCTGATAAAATTTTAACTGGAGATATGAATGTTCTTGCCGCTTTAGCAAGAATGACTTTACTAAATGGCATCGCTGCAATTATTATTGGATCAACTCATGCAGGCAGCATGGGAGAGCACCTAGTCAGTCATTACATAGATATGTTCATGGGGAGCCACCACCCAGGATCACTTCATGGAGAGCAGGTGGGTATTGCAACTTTGCTTTTATCAAAAATTCAAAATGATGTCTTAAAAAGTACTGAAAAACATCATTTTTATCCTTTAAATATCACTTTACATAATTTTGAACAAATTTTTGATAATCAGGTTGCAGCTTCTTTATACAGCCAATTTAAAAATAAATATTTTGAAGGGGAGTCACTAACAAATATTAATAAAAAATTAGATCTTCATTGGAAAGATTATCAAAAAGAATTATTAAAATTCTTAGTTCCGACTGAAGAAATATATAACTCACTTGTGAAAAGTGGTGCTCCGACAAACAATCTAGATTTAAACATTCCTAATGAATTCTATAATGTCGCGATCAAAAATGCATTTTATTTAAGAGATAGATTTTCCTATTTGGACATCGGATATTATTTAAAAAGAATTGATCACTACCTTGTCTAACTTTTCGAGTACATGCAAACTGCATTGTCAATACAAATTTGAATTATTTTGAATCAATTTTATAAAATTAATTTAATCGACTATTTACATTAAACATAGAGTTTGTGATTAATATCAAAAAATGAAAGATTTATTAATAATAGGTGGTGGAATAAACGGCGTTGGTATTGCTAGAGATGCTGTTGGAAGAGGTCTTAAAGTTGCGCTAATTGAAAAAGGTGATTTAGCTTCTCAAACTTCTTCTTGGTCAACTAAACTCATTCACGGTGGGATTAGATATTTAGAAAATTATGAATTTAGACTAGTAAGAGAGTCGCTCAAAGAAAGGGAAGTGATAAAAAGAATTGCACCTCATATTACAAAACCAATTCGATTTGTTATGCCTCATGTTTCCAACCTAAGGCCTCTTTGGCTTATTAGAATTGGATTACTATTATACGATTGGCTTGGTGGCTTTATTACCTTACCTAAGTCCAAATTAGTTAATTTAAATAAAGATTATTTGGATAATCCATTAGAGGGAAATTATACCAATGGGTTTGAATACTCTGATCTTTTTGTCGATGATGCACGATTAGTTTTATTGAATGCCCAAGATGCTAAATTGAGAGGCGCAGAAATACTCACTCAAACAGCAGTAGTAGGCGCAATTAGACATTATGATCATTGGGAGGTTAAATTAGATTCAGGTCTAATAATCAAAGCTAAACTAATTA
>JAYPCO010000004.1:0-20932 GCA_038124765.1 Alphaproteobacteria bacterium
CTATAAACTTAATTTTATAGTCGATATCAAATTTATCATATTCAATTAGAAATTGTTTAATAGTATTTATAATAATAGAGATAAAATTTTTTGATCTATTTAAATTATGACTTGATAGGGCAAATGCAGATACATAGGGAACCTTATATTCAGTAAAAATAAATTTAGACAAAGTTAAAATTTTTTTTACACCTTTTTTATATGAAAATATTTTTGTAGTATTATTTTTTTGGGACCACCTATTGTTACCATCCATGATAAAAGCAATATGATGTGGTAGTTTATTTTTATTCAAACTTTAATGATTTCAGACTCTTTAATTTTAGTTAAAGAGTCTATTTTTTTTATTGAGAGATCTGTTAGTTTTTGAATTTCCTCTTGATTTTTTTTTGACTCATCAATAGAAAGTGATTTTTCTTTTTCCAACAATTTAACCTCATCTATAAATTTTCTTCTAATATTTCTAACGGATATTTTAAATTTTTCAGAAATTTCAGATATGATTTTAACTAATTCTTTTCTTCTTTCGGCTGTCAGTTCCGGAAATTTTAGCAATATATTACTACCGTCTGTTTGAGGGTTAACGCCAAGACTAGATTCAATAATATTTTTTTCTATAGTTTTGATTAATGAAGCATCCCAGACATTTACATTTAAAGTCATATTATCAATATTATTGATATTTGAGAGTTGTGTTAATGGCATTTTTGATCCATAACTATCAACAATTATAGTTTTTAAGATATCTGGAGATACTCTTCCTGTTCTTATATTCTTATGTTCAATTTCAAGTGCTGAGACAGTACTGTCCATTTCCTTTTTACAATTTTCGATGTTAAACATAATTTTTATTTAATAATAGAATAAGATCCTTTACCTTCAATTATATTGTTAATATTAGAACTATTTAGAATTGAAAAAATAATTATGGGGATTTTTCTATCCTTAGCTAAGCTTATAGCTGTAGTATCCATAACTTTTATATCTTTATTAAGATAGTCAGAATATGAAATTTCATTTATTTTTTTAGCATCGTTATTGCTAACGGGATCTTTATCATAAATACCATCAACTTTTGTGCCCTTAAAAATAATATCTGATTTCATTTCAGATGCACGTAAAACTGCAGCTGTATCAGTTGAAAAAAAGGGGTTTCCCGTACCTGATGCAAATATAACAACTCTGTTTTTATCAAGGTGTCTTACAGCTCTATTCTTAATATATGGTTCTGCTACTCTATTAATACTAATAGCTGTCATAACTCTAGATGGCACCCCTATTTTTTCAAGATTAGATTGTAAAGCCAAGGAATTTATAACTGTACCCAACATACCCATATAATCGGAAGTAACTCTATCTACAACGCCGTTAGAAAAAGAGGATCCACGAATAAAGTTTCCACCGCCAAGAACAATAGATATTTTAATATTTTTTTGAGTTAGAACCTTAATATTTTGAGACAAATCATTTAGTATATCAAAATCAAAACCTTGTTCGTTAGAACCTGCTAAAGATTCACCTGAAATCTTTAGCATAATGTTCTTGTACATAATTAAATAGTATATAAATCCATTGAGCTTATGTTAAGTTCAATATTATTATTTTTAGAAATTTCTCTGACATAGTCACTTACAGTTTTTTTAGGATCAGTTATTAAACCTTGACCTAAAAGAGTATTTTCTTTAATAAATTTGGATAATTTCCCTTTAAGGATTTGGTCTTTTTTATCTTCAGGCATATTTTCCATCTGTTTAAGAATTATATCTTTTTCATCATTTAATACTTTTTCATCAATTGAATTTTCATTTAGACCCATGGGTTTCATTGCAGAAACCTGCATAGGAATTACTTTTAATTCATCAATAATTTTTGAGGCAGCATCTAAATTATCAGTTTTAATTTCAACAACCGCTCCGATTTTGGAACAATTGGAATTATATTTATTATGAAGATAAGAGATAAAAATAGAGTCTTGTGAGTTATATTTCTTATAAGAAACTATTTGAATATTTTCACCAATTTTAGAAATTAAATCAGTTAAGGCAGTTTTAATGTCTTTACCGTCTATTGAAATAGGACTTAAGTCATCAAAATTACCCTCATTTTTAATATCCTTATTTTCATTGATGTTTTTAGTTAAATTTTCAGCAAAACTTAAAAAATCATTATTTTTAGCAACAAAATCTGTTTCACAATTAATTTTACAAACGGAAAATGAATTAAGGTTATCTTGATTAAAAAAAGATATAACTCCTTCGTTAGTAGCTCTATCTTGTTTTTTTTGTGCTTTTAAAATTCCTTTTTCTCTTAACCATTTTACAGCTGCATCAAGATCATCATTGTTTTCTGAAAGTGCTTTTTTACAATCAACAATTCCACTTCCAGTAGCCTCACGTAATTGTTTAATTAATTCCATACTACTCATTTTTTTCACCTTCTTCTTTTTTAGTTTCATTAGATGTGGAGACAGATAATACTTTTTGGAAGTTATCTAGAATAAATTGGACTGATTTAACACCATCGTCATTAGCTGGAATCGGGTAATCAATTAAGTCTGGATCACAATTCGTATCTACAATTCCTATGATTGGAATACCTAATTTTTTAGCTTCTAAAACAGCTATATGTTCTCTGTTAGTGTCAATTATGAATAAGACATCAGGGGTTGATTTCATTTCAACTATACCACCTAATGTTTTTTCAAGACGTGCTTTCTTTTTCTCAATATCTGAAAGTTCTTTTTTTGTAAAAACTGTATCTTCAGATGAAAGGATGCTTTCATATGAATTAAGAGTATTGATTGAATTTTTAACAGTATTCCAATTTGTAATCATACCGCCAAGCCATCTAAAATTGACATAAAAATTTCCTGTTTCCTTAGCTATATTCTCTACTAATTCACTATGCTGTTTCTTTGTTGATACAAATAAAAACTTTTTTTTATTTTTAGCTGACTCAAGAGCAAATTTGAGTGCATTTTCAATTAATGGTAAAGATTTTCTTAAATCTAAAATATGCGTACCATTTTTTTCACCATAAATAAATTTCTCCATTTTAGGATTCCAACGTTTCTTATTGTGGCCAAAATGAGAGCCGTTTTTTAATAGTTCTTCTAAAGATATTTCAATATTCATATTAACCTCCGGTTATACTTCAGCTAATAAGTAGGAAACCAAATTGGCACCGGGTAATTTATTAGCTTGTTTTTTTAAGAGTTTTTATAGATTTTTAGATCAAAGACAAGGATTAATTTAGTGAAAGTGAAAAAATCTTATCAGATTTTATGAGTTTTAAATTCCCTAATTCATTTTCATTATCGAAATTAAACAAGTCATCATATGAAAAATAACTAATTTGATTCAAAATTTCCTCTTCCCTCAAAATAATTAAATTGTCAACATTTACGTTAAAAAAATCGTTTTTAATTAGAGTTTTAATTTTACATTTAATGTAATTTGCATGTAGAGATTTAGCATCAATAGCATCATTAAATATTCTTAATTCAAAAAATCCACTTTCATTGAAAACATTTAAGAAAATATACCTTTTACCATTTTTGGTAGTTTTATATTGAACTTTAATGACATAAAAAAAGAAGTTATCATCTAACTCAATCTTATTTTCTGTAACTTCTTTAAATGATGTTTTATTAACTTTATTTAAGACTGAGATTTGTTTTTGTTGAGAATACAAAAAACCGAAACTTTCAAATTCAGCATCTATATAATTTATTTTATTATATTTTTTATTTAGAAAATATGAATTGTCACTTGTTTCTTCAAACAACAGTGAATTATCTTTTTTTTGTATTATATATTCGACGTTAGCAAATAACTTAGATTGATCTTCATCTATTGATTTGAATGTATTTGCAAGGATAAGTTTTTCAATTTGTCTTTTATTTAAAACAGATCTAGAAAGTCTTGTATTAAAGTCTGATATGCTTTTATACAATCCGTTTTTTCTTCTTTCATCTAATAACTCCTTCATTGACTCTTCCCCTACTCCTTTAAGCGCTGAGAGACCATAAATAATTTTATTATTACTAACAGTAAATTTATAATCTGAATAATTAATATCCGGGGAGGCAATTGAAATATCCTGAGATGCTATCTCATTAAGTATTATGAAAATTTTATCAGTATTGTTAATAGAGTTATTTAATAGTTCACAATAAAATTCTAGGGGAAAATGAGCTTTTAAATAGGCTGTGTAATAAGTTATAAACGCATAAGCAGCAGCATGACTTTTATTAAACCCATACTCAGCAAATTTTTCAATTAAAGAAAATAATTTTTCAGCATCTGCTTGTTTAATTTTTTTATTTAATGCCCCTTTAACAAATCCTTCTTTTTGGGCTAATAATTCTGATTTGATTTTCTTGCCTATAGCTCTTCTTAATAAGTCTGCCTGGCCAAGAGAATAACCTGATATAACTTGAGCAATCTTCATAATTTGTTCTTGATAAACAATAATGCCAAAAGTTTCTTTCAATATAGGCTCTAGTAAGGGGTGATCATATTCGATGGTCTCTAAACCTTTTTTTCTTTTAATAAAACTATCAATAAATTGCATAGGACCTGGTCGATTTAAAGCTAGTACAGCTATAATTTCCTCTAGATTAGTCGGCTTTAATTTTACTAAAGTGTCGATCATTGCAGCACTTTCAACCTGAAATACACCACAAGTTAAACCTTTGCTTAAAAGTTCAAAAGTTTTGTGATCGTCAAAAGGAATTTCATTTAAATCAATGTCAATTTTATGGTTTGTTTTTATTAATTTTAACGTTTCATCTATTATGGTTAAATTTGCCAACCCTAAAAAATCAAATTTTAGCAATCCAGCTTTTTCACAGTCTTTCATATTAAATTGTGTAGCCATTATTTCTGAGCCTTCATCTTTAAATAAGGGTATATTTCCATAAAGTCTTTCTGAGGAAATGATAATCCCTGCTGCATGTGTTGAAACGTTTCTTAAGGCGCCCTCCATAGATTCAGCCTTATCCATCATTTCTGAGTTAGCTAATTCACCTAATTGCTCGCTGTGATTATTTTTAAGTTCGGTGATAGATAGTGGATGAACTGGATTATATGGAATTTTATTAACTAGACGCTCTACTTCAGAATATGGAATTCCCTCAACTCTACCAATATCCTTTAATATTCCTCTTGAAATCATCGTACCGAAGGTAATAATTTGAGCGACATTTTGATATCCATATTTATTCTGAACGTATTCAATTACTTCATCTCTTCGAGATTTACAAAAATCAATATCGAAGTCAGGCATTGAAACCCTATCAGGATTTAAAAATCTTTCAAAAAGCAAGCCGTACTGTATAGGGTCAACATCTGTAATTAGCAATGACCATGCAACTATAGACCCTGCTCCTGACCCCCTACCTGGACCGACTGGAATAGACTGAGACTTTGCCCACCTGATAAAATCAGAAACAATCAAAAAATAACCAGAAAATTTCATGTTAGTAATAACATTCAATTCATACTCTAATCTCTCACGATAGGACTTAGATTTTTGATTAAATTCTTCAATGCCAACATTCTTAAATATTTTCTTAAGTCTTAAATCTAATCCGCTTCTTGCTTGTTTAATTAATTCTTTATCCTCATTATTATTTAAATCACTGGTGAAATTGGGTAAAGAAATTGGTTTTTCCTCTAAGAGGAATTGAATTTTATTTGCAATTAATTGACAGTTCTCTTTAAGAATTGTGTATTTGTTATCACTTATTACTTCTTTGTAATTTAAAGAGTAATTATTAGTAATTTTAAAGGATGAATTTTGCAAATACTCACCATTTTTTACACAATGCAGTATTTGCATTGATTTAAAATCATGATCATTTTTATAAAAACTAAAAGAGGATAAGAAAGTTAAAATTTTTAAATCTATAGATATTTGATTTAATAAGGAATTATTTAGATTATAGTCATATTCAAAAAAAATATCATTATTAAAAATATTTTTTAATTTTTTTATTTCAACTTTTGCTTCTTTTAAATTTTTTTCATTTATAGAAAGCTCATAGAAATAGCTGTAAAGACCTCCTAGAATTAAAATATTCCCATTTGAATATTCGTCTATATTATCAATACTAAGAGTAAAATTATTTTCAGTATTTATTTTAGTCGATAAAGTACATAAATTTTTATAACCGTCTTGATTTTTAGCAATAAGTGTTAATCTGCAAAGGTTTCCCATTGAGGTAATAAAATCAATATCAATACCGATAATGGGCTGAATTCCTTTTTTTTGGAGCTTTGTTGAAAATTCTAATACTCCTGAAAGTAGTTTATAATCAGTTAAGGCAATAGCTGTTAAATCTTTATCAATCGCAAAATCAACTAAATCCTGAATTTTAATATTAGATTCACAAATAGAATAATTTGAATAATTTCTGAGTGGTATCAGCATACAATTAAATTTTTATCATTAATTGTGTATGATATGTCAAAAGATTTTTTAAAACTGAGGTCATGACTAGCTATAATTGTAGATAAATTATATCTTTTGGATGAATTAATTATTAAATCAATTACTAGTTGAGCGTTTTCCCTATCTAAATAGCTGGTTGGTTCGTCTGCGATTAATAACTTAGGCATATTTACTAATGCTCTCGCCACACAAACACGTTGCTTTTGTCCGTTTGATAATTGATTGGGGAATTTTTCTTTTAATTCGTTAATATTAAAATAGTCAAATATTTCATTAATATTTTTTAAATTAGAACTTTTGAGTTTCATATTATCGATAATATTTAGTTCAGAAATGAGATAATGGTCCTGAAAGATTATACCAATTTCATTTTTTAATAATTCAAAATGATTTTTAATTTTTTTCTCATTGAAATGAATAACACCTTGATCCGGTGTATCCATACCAGAAATAATATTTAAAAGTGTCGACTTACCGCAACCAGAAGGACCAAATAAAAAAGTATTAGAATTTTTTTGAATTTCTAAATTGATTGATTTTAACACATCAAAAGTTCCGACTTTTGAATGATATGATTTTGAAATGTTAGTTAATTTTAAAATACTCATCTTAATATTAAATTAGGTTTTATTTTAAAAATTCTCAAAATTGGTATATAGGAAGAAACTAAAGTGGCTATTAGAGAAACAACAACAATAAAAGTAATATCAGAAATCTTTATACTATAAGGCATAGTTGCCAAATATCTAATTTCATTATTCCATAATTCAAAATTTAGAAGTCCTGATAAGATATTCTCAACTGAGTCGATATTTATTGAAAGGAAAACGCCTAAAGTAGTACCCAAAATTATTGAAAAAAGAGAAATGATAAATGAATTAAGAAAAAACAATATAGCTATATCTAATTGTCTAACTCCTAAAACTTTTAATAAAACAATATCTTTAAATTTTTCTTTAATAAAAAAGATTTGGTTAGAAATAATTGTAAAGGATGAAATAATAACTATAAAAAAAAGTATTATAAACATAACATTTTTTTCCGTTGTTAAAGCTTGGGCTAATGATTTGTTTTGATCAGCCCATGTTTCATAGTAGTAATTTTGTAAATCATCAAAATTAAATTTTTGTCCATTTAGGTAAACATCTACAATAGGTTTTGAATTAATATCGTTAAAAGAACTTATATCAGAATATATGAAATATTTATCATAGTCATATATGCCTGTATTAAATATTCCTTTTACTGTTAATTCATATGAATTTAATACCGGTCCTAATATAGTCATCGAGGAGCCAGGAATATTAATTGAAATTACTTCACCAGCTTTTACATTTAATGATTTGGCAAGCTCTACGCCAATGTAAACCCAATTTTCGTCAATACCATTAAGTTCAAATAATCTTTGTTGAATTTTAGGAATTAGATAAATATCACTCTGAGATATTGATTTCATCAATAACCCTTCTATTGAAGAATTATTGGAGGTAATTACTCTTTCTTGGTAGTTTTTAACAAATGACATATCAGGGTATTTGTTAGATAGTTCTACTAACTTATCATCAGTAATTTCATATATAGTTAAATCACCATTAATACCGCTTAAAGAGTCAATTAGCTCTTCTCTAAAACCATTCATTACAGACATAACTGTAATTAAAATTGAGATACCCAATACAAGTGCTGTAGAAGATAAAATAGTAGATATTGAAAAAGCTTTATCTTTTTTAAAATTAAAAATATAGGAAAAAGATAGTTTAAGGAGTGTACTGTTCAAAATTATAATTTTCTAATTCATTCTCATTGATAAAAATTTTATCACCAGTTGATCGATTAACGACTTCAAATGTTTTATTTTCATCATAATTTTTTCCGATGATAATAGACCAAGGAACACCGATTAGCTCTGCATCTTTAATTTTTCTACCTAAGCTCATATCCCTATCATCCAAACTTACATCTTTATATTTTAAAATAAGATATTGATATATTTTATCAGCAATTATTTGATTATTCGAATTAGGGGGAATTATAATATTAATCTTAAAGGGTGCTACATGGAATGGCCACTTAATACCCTTTTCATCATGAAATGCTTCAATGATTGCCGCAGTTAGTCTTGAAACACCAATGCCATAAGATCCCATATAGGGCTCAACTCTCTTACCCTCTTGGTTTAGCACATAACACTCTAACGGTTTAGAGTATTTAGTTCCAAAATTAAAAATATGTCCTACCTCAATTCCCCGACCAATTACAACATCTGTTTTTGATTTATCAATCATTTCATCAGAAGCCGAGTACAAAGAAGTTATTTCTTCATAACTTTTATTTATTAAATCACTTGATACCAATGCAGGATCATATGCTAATTCGCTCTCCCCTGTTTTTGCTAAGATTTGAAATTCGTGAGATAAGTCACCTCCTATTGCGCCTGTAGCTGCTTTGACAGGGATAGGCTGAAGTCCTAAATCTAAAAAAGTTTGAAGATAACACCTAAAAAAAACTTTATACGTTTCTACAGCGCTATCGTGATCTAGATCAAAACTATATGCATCCTTCATTAAAAATTCTCTACCTCTCATTACGCCAAATCTTGGTCTTATTTCATCACGAAATTTCCATTGAATGTGATACAAATATTTAGGTAAACCTTTATATGATGTGACGTAGTCGCTGAAAAGATCTGTTATCACTTCTTCATTGGTGGGGCCGTAGAGTAGTTCGTTATCATGTCTATCAATTATTCGAAGCATTTCTTTTCCATAATCAGAATATCTTCCACTTTTTTTCCAAAGATCAGATGATTGAATTGTAGACATCAAAATTTCATTACAGCCGATTTTATCCTGATTAAATCGAACAATATTTTCAATATTCTTTAAGACTTTAAAACCTAAAGGAAGCCAAGTATAGATACCTGCGGTGTGCTGTCTAATCATTGAAGATCGAAGCATTAGTTGGTGAGAGACAATTTTAGCCTCTTTAGGAGACTCTTTCAGTGTGTTAAATAGTAAATTAGTTAATTTCATTGAAAATAATTAAATAAACTTTGTTCGTATTTTAAGAGCATTAATGCACCAATCATAGCTAAGATAAATGAAATTAAAAATTTAATTTTTAAATAGGATTTTTTTGGAATGCCATCTTCAAAATTAGATCTTTTAATGGGCAAAATAATCATAAAAACTATCCACCAAATAATAAATAAAAAGAATAAAAATCTCATTATCTTGAAATGTGAACTAAAAACTCAGGCTTTAGCGAGAAATGTTTACTAAAGACTTTTCTGGCAATATCTTCAAATAGCTCTGATAGATTTTGATCAGTTATCTGATCTTTTATAAATATTATTTTATTAAGAAAATTTTCAGCTATTTCTTTAGAGACAAAATCTTTGTTATACTCAAAAGGAAAGCCTTTATCTAATAATTCCATATAACGAATATCAAAATTATCCTCTAGGCCAATATTAATACTTACTATACCATTGTATAATATTTTCCCACGTTCGTTTAAAAAATTTACATCTTCAACAATGGAGCTTTGAATTACAGGAAGTTTTTGAACTAATATTTGATCTACAACTTTGTGGTTTTTAGTGGCAAAATCAAGTTCACAGATATCGCCACTTAAAAGCAATGTTGATTTTGATATATTCATGCTTTGAGCCAATTCAATGTGTTTTTTTAAATGCATGTATTCACCGTGCATGGGGATGAGTGATTGAGGTTGTAAATAAGTGTAAAGTTGTTTCATTTCATTTCTACTAGGATGACCAGAAACATGTACAAACTCATCATCATCTGAAATAATATTTAATCCTAGAAAACTAAAAGAGTTTTTAAGGTAAGAAATAGACTTTTCGTTGCCAGGTATTTCTTTGGATGAAAATATTATATTATCCTTATTGGATAATTTTACGTGGTTATGAGAATTATTAGCAATTTTCCATAAAGCAGAATTCTTTTCACCTTGGCTTCCAGTGCAAATTAGAACTACTTTATCTCTGCTATAGTCTGCAAATAACTTTTCATTAAGTATTTCAAAATTATCTATTAATTTTTCTTCGATAGCGGTTGTAATGGCTCGTTTAATACTTCTCCCTACAACAAAAATTTTTTTATCATTATTTAATGCACTTGAAATTATCGTTTTTAATCTTGCTATATTAGAAGAAAAACAAGTTACTATAATTCTTCCTTTTAAATCCTTGAATAATTTATCAAATGAAGGAATTAACTCTGATTCAGAACCAGAAATTTCTTCAATTCCTGCGTTAGTAGAGTCACCAATTAAAATATCTATGCCATTATTTTTAAGGATTTCATAGTTTTTCAATTCAAATGGGTCGCCGGTAAGTGGATTCTTATCTATTTTCCAATCACCTGTATGAAATAAATTTCCATCTTTCGTTTTGAAATAAACTCCACAGGGGTCAGGTATAGAATGAGTGGTAGGTATAAACTGAAATGAAAAATTATTAAAATTTATTTCTTGATAGTTCTTAATTAGAATGAATTTCTTTTCAAAGTTTTGAATTTTTTTAAATTTATGTTTTATATAAGAAAAGGTAAATTGATTGCAATAGATAGGAAAATCAATCTTATCAAAATAATATTCTAACCCACCAACATGGTCTTCATGTGCATGAGTTAAAATTAATCCTTTAGGTTTAATTTGCGAATTTAAAAATAAATAAGGATCGGGAATCGTAATATCCACACCAGGTAGACTGTCATCGGCAAAAGATATACCGGCATCTACTAAGATCTGTTCTCCTTTAAAAGAATAGAGATAGTTATTACCACCTATTTCACCTATACCGCCAATGGGTAAAAAATAATTATTTGATTTATTATTTAATATTTCTAATTGCTTCATTTTTTATAATTGAGAGTAATAAAGTATACCCAAGAGAGTTAAATCGTCTCTAAAAATAAAATTTTTATTGTTATGTAACACATTGTTTGCATAGCCACCAGTAAAAATTACTTTAAATTTTTTTTTAAATTTCTTATTTAATTTATTGATATAGGACTCAATCATCAATTTATAGCCAGTATTAAATCCAGCTAATAAAGCATCTTGGGTATTTCTGCCTATTAGATTAGAATTTTTTTTAAAATTTATTCCTTTAATACCTGATGCTAAATCTATCAAATTAGAATATGATGCTTTTAATCCAGGTAAAATTACGCCACCTGAATATTGATTGTTTATAACAACATCGATTGTAGTGGCAGTGCCTAAGTCAATAATTAGATAGTTTTTGAATCTATTATAAAGATTATTTACACTTAAAACGTTAATAACCCTATCAGAACCTACTTGCTCTAAATCAACCCTTTTATCAACAATAAAATTAATTTTCTGCTTATTTATAAAATGAATTTTAGATTTTATTTTTTTAAAATATTTGATGATATACTTATTGACTTCAGGTACTACAGAGCAAATATATATATTATCACTGCTAAAAAAGTCAGTTTTTAAAAACTGCATAAGTAAATTTAATTTTTTTTTATTATAATTTAAAAAAGAAGTTTTTCTTAACCGGTTATCTAAAAAAAAACATTTTTTGATCGATGTATTGCCAATATCAATAGCTAAATTCATTCTAACTCTCCAAAGTATATATCATGAATCTCACTATTTAGGTTAATCTTAAGAGATAAATTATTATTAAGTGCCAGAATTTTTATTTTATTAAAATTTATAAACTTAGGGTGATTTAATGAAAAATTTTTCAATAAATATTTGTTCAAATATCGAACGATATTAACTACAGAATAATTTTGAGCTAGTGATTTATTTATAAAAGATAATAAATCATTTGATATTGAATATACTGATATTTTTTTTTTAATGATTTTGGATAAATGTATTGAAGTTTTAATTGGAGATTTATTTGTATTTAAGCCTAATCCAATTTGCGTTATAGAGTTTTTTCCAATTATTTTTGAATTTGCGATTACACCCAATATTTTAAGATTTTTGTAATATAAATCATTAGGCCATTTATATTGTAAATCTATTGAATATCTTTTTTTAATAAACTTATGAACTAAAAAGCAAATATAGAAACTTGTCGAAAGAATATCTTTTTGCTTAATCAATGTATTCATAGTTAAATAGATGTTACCCTTAGGGCTAAACCATACCTTACTTCCTCTTCCATGACCTGTATTTTGAACAAAAGATTGAACAACTAAATTATTATGAGATAAAATTTTTTTAGTATTTTCATATTTAAAAAGATCTTTTTGAGTTGTTGAAATTTCAGGAAAAATTACTTTTATCAACTCTAACTAAAAAGGCTATCAACTAAATTAATTAAAGGATCTGGATAAAAGAAAAATAAGGTTAATATCAATGCAGATATAATAAAGATAAACTGAGTGATTTTATTAGTATCAGTTAATAACTCGATTTCGGAATTGTTAAAGAACATATTTTTAATAATTGTTAAATAATAAAAGGCAGCAATAACAGAACTCACTACAGCTATAACTGATAATAAGTATAAACCCTCACTGATTGAAGCTGAAAGTATAAAAAACTTTCCGAAGAAACCAGCGAAAGGCGGTATGCCTGCTAATGAAAATAAAAAAACTAGCATAGCAATTGATTTAGAACGTGATAAAGATTTTAAGCCATTTAAATCAGAAATATCAGTTAATTCTCCATCGGCATCTCTTAAATTTAGAATGACAGAAAAAACACCAAATGTCGTAATGATATAAATAATTAAATAAAAGAACAAAGTACCTTCAGACATAAATTGATAACTCATGATAGCAAGTAGCATAAAGCCAATATGGTTGATGGAACTAAATGCAAGAAGTCGTTTAATTACTTTTTGTGTAATAGCTCCGTAAACACCTACTAACAATGAAAGAATACAAACAATTTGGAATATATAATTTAGCGATTGAGTATCGACAATATTAAACTCATGATAGATCCTAAATAAAAAGATTAAGGATGCGAACTTTGGGAGGGTTGCAAAGAATAATACTGATACAGTTGGTGAACCTTGATATACATCTGGGGTCCAAATATGAAAGGGTGCAGCTGAAACCTTGAAAAATAGCGATATCAAAATAAGTGCTAAACCAATTTCACTCATGTATCCGAAGGAGCTTATATCTTGGAAATTAAAGTTGCCCACATCAAAATAAATCATCGAAATTCCGAAAAGTAAAAAACCCGATGATAGAGCGCCTAAGGAAAAATATTTAATACCGGCTTCATTTGAATTTAAATTTTTTGTACTAAATGCAGCCATTAAATACAAAGACAATGATTGTAACTCTAGTCCAATAAAAGCAGTTAAGAAATTGGTGGAAGATATGAGCACAAATGACCCAAGGATTGCAAATAAAATAAATAAAATATACTCATAGCGATAAATATTATCGTTTTTCAAAGGTCGTTTTGCTAATAAAATAAACACAGCTGAGCCTAAAGATAAAATTACTTTCGTTAAAACAAGTAGTTTAGAGGTATTGTCAGTAAAACCATAGTTTTCATAAAAATTAAAGCCAGTATTAATTAAAAAAAATGAAATAAATAAAAAACCAAATGTATTTAAACTAATTGATACATCTTTATTGAAAACACCAAAACCAATTGTAAAAAGAATTAGAATAAGAATAAAAATTTCTGGTAAATATAAATTAAAACTAAACATTATAATATTCCTTGCAAGATACTTTCATTTATCATGTTAAATAATATTTTTGGATAGACGCCTAATAATATTGTTAGAAATGCTAGACATACAAAATAAAATAGTTCTATGTTTGTCAGGTCATTTAATTTTTTTATACTGGATTTAATCTCACCAAAATTAACATTCTTATACAATAGAAGCATATAAGCTGCTCCTAGAACTACACCAATTGCAGTAAAGACAGTAAGGTAGACATTGACAGAAATGGTAGACATTATAACTAAAAATTCGCCAACAAATCCACTAGTACCTGGCAAACCCACTGAAGCCAACATGAAAACCATAAAGAAAAATGAATATTTGGGCATGATGTTAGTCACCCCACTATAATCAGCAATCATTCTTGTGTGATGACGTTCATAAACAACACCCACAATAAGGAATAATGCAGCAGAGACAACACCATGACTTATCATTTGGAAGTATGCACCATTCATTCCGTCAGATGTTAAAGTGAATATACCAATAGTAACAAAACCCATATGTGCAACAGATGAATAAGCAATCATTTTCTTCATATCATCCTGCCTAAGAGCAACGATTGACGTATAAACAATCGCAACACAACTTAATGAAAATATAAACGGTTGATAAAAAATTGAAGCATATTCAAAGAAAGGAACCGATAATCTCATAAAACCATAAGCCCCTAATTTTAACAAAACACCAGCCAATATAACTGAACCGCTTGTTGGCGCTTGTACGTGAGCATCGGGTAGCCATGTATGAAATGGGAACATTGGGACCTTGACCGCAAAAGAAGCAAAGAAACATAAAAATAAAATTAATTGAATATTCTCTTGAAAACTAAAGCCGGCAATTTGCTGTATGTTTCCAGTTTTGGCAACTGAGATAATATAGATAATTGCTAATAGCATCAAAACTGATCCTGCTAAAGTATATAAAAAGAATTTAAATGTTGCATAAATTCTATTTTCACCGCCCCATATACCAATAATTAAAAACATTGGAATTAAAACAGCTTCAAAGAAGACATAGAAAATAACCAAATCAATGCTGATGAAAACACCAATAATAAAGCTTTCTAACAATAAAAAATAAATTACAAATTCTTTAACTCTTGTTTGAATAGAATTCCAAGAACAAAGCAAACAGATAGGAATTAAAAAAGTTGTAAGTAGTATCAGTGGAATTGAAACGCCATCGACTCCAACAAAATAGTTGATATCAAATTGATCAAACCAAGTATGAAATTCTATGAATTGATATCCATTTTGCGTTTGATTATAAAAAATAGGTAAAAGCAAACTCAATAAAAACTCACCAACCGAAATCCACAAGCCAGATAAAAGGATTGTCTTATTTTTTAATTGTTCACTGCCTGTAAGAGACAAGGTCAGCGCTCCAATAATTGGAGTTAAGACCAATAAAGATAAGATAGGGAAATTAAAATCCATTTATGAGATCGATGTATAAAAAATAATTGTTATAAAAAGTGTAAAACCCATAATAATGATAAAGGTATAATCAAATATAAAACCAGATTGTATTCTTTTAATCTTTTTGGATATTTTATCTACAATTGCAGCACCGCCATTTGGAATAAAACGATCTACCAATCCTTGGTCGATATTTTTCCATAAAATTTTACCTAAATTATACGTAGGGGTGACAAATATTTTGTCGTAAAGTTCATCAAAATACCATTTGTTTAAAACAAACTGATAAACTGATTTAAACTGATTTTTTAACTGTATTAACTTTTCTTCATGAAATCCATAGTAATAGACCGCTCCCAAGACCCCAAGGGCAACCAAAGACTTTGATAATATAGTAAACATAGAGGAATAATGATGTTCGGAGGAGCTAACAAAAATAATCCCTCTCCAGAAATCATCCAAATGATGACCAGCTACAATATCTTTTAAAAAATAGCCTGCAAAAATAGCGCCTATAGAAAGTATAAAGAGAGGGGCTAACATAAAAAGCCCAGACTCATGGATTTTTTCATAGGCGTATTCGCCTTTATAACTCCCATGAAATACTTTGAATATTAATCTAAAAGAGTAAAAAGCAGTCATTGCCGAGACAATAGCTAAAATAATATAAACAAGGGCTCCATTATGATGGAGATTAAAAGAAGAACTGAGAATTAGATCTTTTGAGAAATAGCCAGAGGAGTATGGAAAACCGATTATTGCTAGAGTGCCAATCCACATCATAATTGCAGTAAATTTCATTTTAGAGAACAAATTACCCATTTTATCCATGTCTTGTTCATCGTGAACGCCATGGATTACAGATCCAGAGGAAAGGAATAATAATGCCTTAAAATAGCCGTGCGTTATTAAATGAAATATAGCAACATTAAATGCACCTAGACCGCATGCAACAAACATAAAACCTAATTGACTACAGGTTGAATATGCAATCACTTTTTTTATATCTTTTTGAAAAAAACCAACAGAAGCAGCAAAAAAAGCTGTCATTAAACCAACAATTAAAACAAAGTTCATTACAAAATCTGACATGATCATTAATTCGCTAAATCTTACAGTCAAGAAAACACCAGCCGTTACCATTGTTGCTGCATGGATTAACGCTGAAACGGGAGTTGGGCCCTCCATAGCATCTGGCAACCAAGTATGAAAACCGAATTGAGCAGATTTACCCATTGCCCCAATAAAGAGGAAGAAACATGCAAAAACCAAGGCATTAATCTCTTGACCTAAAAAGACTATTTGAATTTCGAATAAGCTATCTTTTTGAGCAATTACTTCATTGATTGAAAGTGTATCAAGGCAAATGTATAGCGTTGCAATTCCTATTAAAAAACCAAAATCAGCTACTCTATTGACTAAAAAAGCTTTCATGGCAGCAAGATTTGCTGATTTTTTATGATGCCAAAAACCAATCAGAAGATAAGAGGCAAGACCAACTCCCTCCCATCCGAAAAATAATTGAATTAAATTATCACTTACTACTAAAGCCACCATACAAAAGGTGAAAAGACTCAAATAAGTCATGAAACGAGTTTTGGAATGATCATGAGACATATACTCAATCGAGTAAATATGTACTAATGCAGAGACAGTTAAAACAAGAGTTAGCATCAATAAAGTGAGTGAATTAACTGAAACTCCCCAATTAAAAAACTTTCCAGAAATCAATAACCAATCTAATACAGGTACAATTAATTCGATATCACTCCCTTGAACAAATTGGATAAATAAATACCAGCTTAGCAAGGAGGCTAAAGATATAAGACCCGATGATAAATATTGAGCTGCTTTATCACCGATTAATTTTCCTGCTGGGTATGTAAGGATAGTTGAAATTAATGGAATAAAAAATAGCAATTGATATTTTAACATTAGTCTTTTAACTGATTGATTTTAGTTACGTCAATCTCCCCTTTATTTCTAAAATAAATTACTAAAATAGCTAAACCGATGGCTGCTTCTGCAGCTGCAATTGTCAGAATAAATATTGAAAAAACCTGTCCATTAATATCGTTTAGAAATACAGAAGCGGAAACAAAGTTAATATTCGCAGCCAACAAAATAATTTCAATACACATAAGTATTAAAATCATATTTCTACGATTAAGAAACAAACCAAAGCATCCGATCATAAAAATGATTAAGGATAAAATAAAAAAGTGATTATAGGTTAAACTATCCATCAATACCCTCTCCTAATTTAACCTTTACCAGCCTGACTCGATCTTTAGATGTAGTTGTATTTTGTTTTTCAATGTTTTGACGTTTAATCGTTGGCTTATAAACATGTGTTAGGACAATTGCCCCAATCATAGCAAGGAGTAAAACTATTCCACTTAGTTGGAATTCTAAAAAATAATCAGTGTAGAGAACGTTACCAATTTGTTCTGTATTATTCTCATATTTAGTAATTAAGTTTAAAGAGGGATTATTTGACTTAAAAACGGATAAATAAATGATTTCAGCTAATATAATACCCGCAAATAATACAGCCAATGGAGTATATCTTTTTACATTTAAAACCAGTGAGGTGATTTGAATATCCAGCATCATCACTACGAATAAAAATAAAATTGCAACAGCTCCGATATAGACTATTGCTAAAATTATCCCGACAAATTCAGCACCAATGAGAATAAAAAGAAAAGTCGAGTTTAAAAAAGCAAGAACTAAAAATAAAACCGAATTAACAGGGTTTTTTGAAAATAAGACTGATAAGCAAGTCATTACCAAAAAAGCAGCGAAAATATAAAAAGTAGCTAATAAAAACATTATCTGAACTTACTATCCCTTCTAATGTTTTCGCTTATTTGTTTTTCCCAAATATCACCGTTTCTTAAAAGTTTCTCTTTATCATATAACAACTCTTCTCGTGTCTCTGTTGCATATTCAAAATTAGGGCCTTCTACAATAGCATCAACGGGACATGCTTCTTGACATAAACCACAATAAATACACTTCGTCATATCAATATCATAGCGTGTGGTTCTTCTACTACCATCCGGCTTAGGTTCAGCTTCAATAGTGATAGCCTGAGCGGGACATATCGCTTCGCATAACTTACATGCGATACATCTCTCTTCGCCATTAGGGTACCTTCTTAAAGCATGCTCTCCTCTAAACCTTGGACTCAAGGGTCCTTTTTGGTTAGGATAGTTTAAAGTTACTTTAGGTTTAAAAAAATATCGTAAAGTTAACAATAAACCCTTCAGTAGTTCAAAAAGTGTAAAAGTTTTTATATATCGAATAAATGTTGTCATTTTTTAACTCGGTAACATATCAAAATAAAATAAAAAGCCAGAGGTCACTACGACCCAAATTAAAGTTAGGGGGAGAAATATTTTCCAACCTAACCTCATTAATTGATCATAGCGATAACGAGGAAATGTTGCCCTCACCCATAAGAAAACAAATAGGATTAAAAATACCTTTATTGCAAACCAGATAATTCCCGGAATTAGGTTTAAAGGAAAAATATCCAGAGGAGGATACCAACCGCCTAAAAATAAAATAACTGTTAGTGAACTCATTAAAATCATATTCGCGTATTCCGCTAAAAAGAATAAACCAAAAGAAATAGAAGAATATTCAGTGAAAAAACCAGCAACTAAAGTTGCTTCATCCTCTGGAAGATCAAAAGGCAATCTATTTGTTTCTGCTAAAGCAGAAATAATAAATACAACGAACATTGGTAAAAGTGGAATTGCAAACCACATATTTTTTTGACTTTCCACAATGTCGATTAAATTCAAAGAACCCACACATATTAGTACTGTTATAATCACAAAACCAATCGAAACCTCATAGGATATCATCTGAGCTGCAGATCGTAGCGCTCCTAAGAAAGGATATTTTGAGTTACTAGCCCAACCAGCGATAATCACTCCATAAACACCAAAAGAAGAAACAGCAAATAAATATAAAATACCAATATTGATGTTGGAGATAACATAGGTAGAACTGACAGGAATAACGGCCCAAGCGATTAAACTTAATAAGAGTGTCAGCATAGGAGCAAAAATAAATAAAAATTTATTGGAACTTGATGGAAGTAAGTTTTCCTTTGTAATTAATTTAATAACATCCGCAAAACTTTGAAGAATACCAAAAGGGCCTACCACATTCGGACCTTTTCTCAATTGAACGGCCCCTAGAACTTTCCTCTCCAAATAAACAAGCAAAGCAACTGACACTAGAATAGGTACTACAAAGCTAAAAATTTTTAAAACACCTATGATGATTTCAAGTAATACTGGATCCATTATGCAGATTTCTCCAAGAGGGGTTTAGATAAAATTTCACTGACGCATTTGGACATGGTAATTGAATTTTTAGATACAACATCAGACATGTAGAAATTATTAATTGGATAATTAAAAACACAACTTTCAAATGAAGTACCAGCGTTAGGTATAGATGTATTGGGATTAACATCTATAATAGAATTTAAACTTGGTAAATTTGAAAAATCTGAGAACATTTCAGATCGCAATTCATCAAAAGACTCTGGTATAAACTTATATTTAGATAAATTTGACAATTGTTTTAAAATTGACCATTCTTCTTTAGCTTGACCAATTGTGTTATGACACTTTTTTGCCTCCTGTAATCTGCCCTCAATATTTACAAAAAGACCATTTTTTTCAGTATATAAAGGAGTAGGTAATACAATATCAGATGCCATAGCTCCATCATCGCCATGATGACCGAAATAAACTTTAAAGGAGTTATCAAATGCACTATCAGCTATACTCTCCGAGGAGAATGAAAGGATGGTGTCGTATTTACCATCACTAACATCTTTCTTTAATTTACTAAAAGGCTGACACGTTTGGTTCGTAGTATTTGCAAGTAATAATTGGCCCACTCTAGATGCATAGGGAGTTAAAAAATTTAATCCATTTCTTTTTTCATTTATAATTTTTTGATCATGAGCAAATTTTATTATTGAATCCAAGGTCTGTGTTTTTGAAATTGAAGAAAGTAATGCTGCACCCACAATTAGTATCGGATTAGATGCTTTAGAAATCTTACGCACTAAATTCTGATCATTTAGAGAGTTTAGGTCGGTACCTAAATTGTTAATTTTATAATTAAGTGAAATATCATCGCCAATATTAAATATCTCAGCATTATTGTTATACGCCTTAAGAATTTTTTGGTTAATAATTGGGGCTTCTACCTTTGGGTTCGTTCCACAAAGTATAATCAAATCAGCGCTTTCTAATTCAATAAGTGGTGTGTTAAATCTAAAACTAGATATATCTGAATTTGC
>JAYPCO010000004.1:21032-27273 GCA_038124765.1 Alphaproteobacteria bacterium
TTTCTAATTCAATAAGTGGTGTGTTAAATCTAAAACTAGATATATCTGAATTTGCAGCTTGGTTATCTAGTCTACATTCAATGTTATTTTCGCCGAAATTACTCATAAACTTTTTAACAGCGAAACCTGTTTCTAAATCAACTTGTTCTCCGATTATTGCTAAAGGATTAGCTTTTTTTAACTTTGTTTTTAATAAATCAAGTGCCTCATCCCAACTAACTGCTTCGAGTTTGCTATTTTTTCTAACGTAAGGTGTATCTATTCTTTGTTGATAATATCCATCATAGTTAAATCTAACTTTATCAGTAATCCACTCTTCATTGATATCTTCGTTGGCTCTCGGAGTGACTCTTAGAATTTCTTGTGCACGGCTATCAATTCTTATGTTTGATCCTACTGCATCAAAAATATCAATTGAGTCTGTTCTTTTTAACTCCCACGGTCTTGCTTTGAACTGGTAAGGTTTACTTGTCAAAGCACCTACTGGGCAAAGGTCAATAACATTACCAGATAGTTCAGATGTAATGGATTGCTCTAAATAAGTAGTAATTTCAGCATTTTCACCTCGACCCAACATTCCAATTTCTGGGACACCCGCAACTTCAGTTATAAATCGAACACATCTTGTACAATGAATACAACGGGTCATGATTGTATTCACTAAAGGACCCATATTTTTATTATCTACAGCTCTTTTATTTTCTTTATATCTAGATTTATCAAACCCATAATACATAGCCTGATCTTGCAAATCACATTCACCACCTTGATCACAGATTGGACAATCTAAAGGGTGATTAATTAATAAAAATTCCATCACACCTTTACGGCCTGCTTTTACTTTTTCTGAATTAGTAATAATAGACATGCCATCCATTAAGGGCATTGTGCATGAAGAAACAAGCTTCGGCGCTTTTTCAATTTCGACTAAACACATTCTACAATTTCCAGCTATAGAAAGTTTGTCGTGATAGCAAAATCTAGGTATTTCTTCCCCAGCAATTTCACAAGCTTGCATAACTGTTAGATTTCTATCTACCTGCAGTTCTTGATTATTAACTTTAATTGTAATTAAATTATCACTCATGAAGCTTTTCTTTTCTTACTCGATTTTTTTATCAAATCGTCTTTAAAATTTTTAATGAGTCCTTGTATTGGCCATGCCGCAGCATCACCTAATGCACAAATAGTGTGACCTTCAACTTGCTTGGTAACATTTTCAAGGAGTTCTATTTGCTCTGCTGTAATCTCACCTTTGACTACCTTTTGCATCATTCTAAACATCCATCCTGTTCCTTCTCGACAAGGAGTACATTGACCGCAACTTTCATGTTTATAAAAATGAGCAAAGCGCTCAATAACTTCAGCAATATTAAATTCATTATTAACTACAATCACACCTGCTGTTCCTAAACCAGATCCGTTATTTCTTAAATCATCAAAATTCATTAAAACAGTTTCACAAATATTTTTAGGAAGCAGTGGAGTACTTGAACCCCCTGGAATAATTGCTTTTAAATTATCCCAACCACCTTGTACACCCCCAGCATGTTTTTCAATAAGCTCTTTTAAAGGAATGCCCATTGCCTCTTCTACAGTGCAAGGCTTGTTCACATTACCGGAGATACAGAAGATTTTTGTGCCAGTATTATTCTCAGTTCCAATTGATTTGAACCAATCAGAGCCTCTCCTCAGTATAGTAGGAACAACAGCAATAGACTCGACATTATTTATAGTTGTAGGCATACCGTATAAACCACAACCAGCTGGGAAAGGAGGTTTTAATCTAGGCTGTCCTTTTTTACCCTCCAAGCTCTCTAAAAGGGCTGTTTCTTCACCGCAAATATAAGCACCAGCACCTCGATGAACATATAAGTCGAAATCAAATCCGCTTCCGCATGCATTTTTTCCAATTAAATTTTTATCATAAGCCTCTTGTATGGCCTTTTCTAATTGCATGTATTCAAAATGATACTCGCCCCTAATATAGATGTAGCACTTAGAAGCTTGGATTGCATAGGATGCAATCAAACAACCCTCAATAAGCATGTGGGGATCATTTCTAATTATTTCTCTGTCTTTACAGGTACCCGGTTCTGACTCGTCAGCATTAACCACTAGATAGTGTTGTTTACCTGTATCTTTTGGCATGAAGGACCATTTTAAACCAGTAGAAAAACCTGCCCCTCCCCTTCCTCTTAATTGACTAGATTTAACTAATTCTATTATTTCATTTTGACTTTTAGATAAGATCTCTTTGGTATTTGACCAAGTGCCTCTTTTTAAAGTTCCTTCTAAAAATGCATCATCAAAACCATGAAGGTTTTGGAAAATTTTATCTTTATCGCTAAGCATTCTCGGAACTCTTTCTTCCTTTTTGTGACCCTACTTTATTAGGTGTACCATTTTTTATATTTTGAATAATTTCTTTCGTAGAATTTTCATCGAGATCTTCAAAAAAATCATTATTAATTTGGATCATCGGACCATTTGAACAGGCACCTAAACATTCTACTTCTACAACGGTAAATAAATTATCTTCACTGGTTTCATTAATATGACATTTTGTTTCTTCACAAATTGTTTTAGTAATTTTATCAGAGCCTCTTAACCAACAAGGTGATGTTCGACAAATTTGAACTAAGTTTTTTCCAATAGGTCTAGAATTATACATAGAATAAAAAGATGCCACTTCAGTCACTCTTATTTTTGGCATACCGAGCGTCTCAGCAATAGTCTCAATACACTCAATACTAATCCAATTTTCATTTTGTTCTTGGGCTAAATACAACAAAGGCATCACTGCACTTTGAATTCTTTCTTTTGGATATTTAGAAACAATTTTTTTTACTTCGCGCTCATTGTCTTTTGACCATTCAAACTTCGATCCAGAACTTTGAAAGGTATTAGATAAACCTGGGTGATTACCGCTCATCGATCAATTTCTCCAAAAACAATATCAAGACTTCCAAGAATAGATGGAACATCTGCTAGTTGATGTCCCTGAGATAGAAAATGCAATGCTTGTAAATGAGGAAAACCTGGAGCACGAAGTTTACATCTATAGGGTTTAGAACTTCCGTCTGCTACCAGTACAACTCCGAATTCTCCTTTGGGTGCTTCTACTGCTTTGTATGTAATTCCTTCAGGTACCCTATAACCTTCAGTAAAAAGTTTAAAATGGTGGATAATTGCCTCCATTGAATGTTTCATTTCAGATCTTTTAGGCGGTGTAATTTTATTATCCTCAATCATTACAGGGCCAGACGGGATTTTATCAATACATTGAAGGATAATTTTAACAGACTCTCTCATCTCTTCCATGCGAACTAAATATCGATCATAGGTATCTCCAGTTTTTCCTACTGGAATATCAAAATCTACTTGATCATAAGCATCATAAGGTTGTGATTTTCTTAAATCCCATGCAACACCACTTGCACGTAATACTGGTCCGCTACAGCCAAGTCGGATAGCATCTTCTTTAGAAAGTATGCCAATATCGACAGATCGTTGTTTAAAGATTCTATTTTCAGTTAAAAGCTCTTCCAAAGTATCAATGAATTTTGGAAAATCAGTAAAGTAAACTTTCATTTTATCTAAAAGGCCATCAGGGAGATCTTGATGAACACCACCTGGTCTAAAATAAGCAGCATGAAACCTGGCTCCTGAAACAGCTTCATGAAACTCAAGCATTTTTTCTCTTTCCTCAAACGCCCATAACATAGGTGTCGCTGCACCAATATCCATTGCAAATGCAGGGATGTTTAAAAGGTGGTTAAGAATACGCGTAAGTTCTGCAAACATAACTCTGATATATTGTGCTCTCTTAGGTGCTTGGATATTTAATAAATCTTCAACTGCAATAGCAAATGCATGCTCTTGACACATTGGGGATACATAATCCAAACGATCGAAATAAGGAATTGCCTGCGTATAAGTTTTTTGTTCAATTAGTTTTTCAGTACCACGGTGAAGTAAACCAATGTGTGGTTCAGCTTTGTTTACAACTTCGCCATCTAGTTGCACTAATAGTCTTAATACACCATGTGCAGCAGGGTGTTGAGGGCCAAAGTTTAGTGTGACTGGTTTAAAATTTTCTGACATGTAATTATTTTTTTAATTCTTCCTGAATAGTTTCTTTCATACCTTCCCAAGGGCTTTCATTATCAAAGTCACGAAACTCTTGTTTTAAACTAACAGGTTCATAAACAACTTTTTTTAAATTTTCATCGTAACGCACTTCCTCATACCCTGTTAAAGGAAAATCTTTTCTCAGAGGATACCCTTGAAAGTTATAATCATTCATGATGCGCTGAAGGTTTGGATGGTTTTTAAAATTAATACCAAACAAATCATAACACTCCCTTTCATACCAATCTGCTGAATTAAATATATGCGTGATTGAATCAACATTTAAATCATCTTCCGGTAAATTGGTAAATACAAAGAGTCTTTTATTAAATTTAAGGCTTAAAAATGTATAAATTATAGTAAAACGCTCTCCAGAATATCCCGATTTAGAAAGAATATTATCAGTGGCTGTGATATCAATTAATTGCTCATATAAAAGTTCTTCATCTTCTTTAACCTTTTGAACGACTTCTAATACATTGTTTCTATCAATTAAAATACTTTCAGCGCCCGATCTTACAGGGAAATGATAATTACCAACGGAGTATTTATTTAATAAATCTGGGGACACTAATAATTACCTATAAATTTTCTTTTTCTTTTTAATTTTGTCTTGTAACTGCATGATGCCATAAAGTAAGGCTTCAGCAGTAGGCGGGCATCCTGGAACATAAATATCTACAGGAACTATGCGATCGCACCCTCTCACAACTGAATAAGAATAATGGTAATAGCCTCCCCCGTTAGCACACGAGCCCATAGAAATAACCCAGCGAGGTTCAGGCATTTGATCGTAAACTTTTCGTAAAGCAGATGCCATTTTATTAGTAAGTGTACCTGCAACAATCATGACATCTGACTGTCGTGGTGAACCTCTAGGAATAACCCCTAATCGATCTAAATCATATCGACTCATATAGGAGTGCATCATCTCCACTCCGCAACATGCCAAACCAAAAGTCATGGGCCATAATGAACCAGACCTTGCCCAGTTAATTAAATTTTCAAAGGACGCTGTAACAAAACCTTTTTTTTCAAAAACCTCATCTATGTTCAATGAATTGTTGTGTTCAATATTTATTCCCAATCTAATGCTCCATTCTTCCATTCATAAATAAAACCGACTGTTAAAATAAACAAAAAAAACATCATCGAGTAAAATCCAAAGGCGCCAATATTTTTTAGACTAACTGCCCAAGGAAATAAAAAAGCTATCTCTAAATCAAAAATAATAAATAAAATTGAAACTAAATAAAATCTCACATCAAACTTTGATCTTGCATCATCAAAGGCTTCAAAACCACATTCGTAGGCAGATAATTTTTCTGAATCGGGTGAACTAGGCGATAAGATTTTAGAGAGCAAATACATGGCTATAGCCATTCCCGCTCCAATGAGGATAAAAATTAGTATTAAGATATAATCAACGTTGAACATAAAAACCTAAATCTAATTAATTAATTGCATTAAATTAACTATAAAAATGACGCAACAGTATTGAATAATTAGCGGTAGTGGCGGGAGCGACGGGACTCGAACCCGCGACCTCCTGCGTGACAGGCAGGCGTTCTAACCAACTGAACTACACCCCCGATTTATAATCGAATGGTGGGCGATGACGGACTCGAACCGCCGACCCTCTCGGTGTAAACGAGATGCTCTACCAACTGAGCTAATCGCCCTATCTAATGTAAATTAGACTGTGGACTTTATTAGTTCTTTAAGCTGTTTTCCAGCAAGAAATTTTGGTTTTTTTGATGCAGGGATATCAATAGTTTCTCCAGTACGTGGATTTCTTCCTGTCTTTGCTTTAGTGTTTGCAACTTTAAAGGTTCCAAAACCAGCAATCTTGACGTCACCGCCTGCTTTTAATTGAGATGTGATAATATCGAATAAACTTTCTACAGCCTTAGTTGCATCTGACTTACCAACACCATTTTTGCTACTATATTCAGCAATGAGTTCATTTTTGTTCATTACGAACCTCCTTAGTGATTCTATTAATTAATTGTAGTAAGAAAAAGGTAGGAAAATCAATAACAATATATCAGTTAACAAAAGTTTTTTCTTGATTTTGCTGGCTTTTTTTATCCATTGATTCTGAAAC
>JAYPCO010000004.1:27373-46856 GCA_038124765.1 Alphaproteobacteria bacterium
ACTCTTCCTTTTAAAGTAATCTCACCAGTCATAGCTACATCTCTTTTAATCTTAATCTCAGTAAGAGATGAGATTAAAGAAGTAAATATAGTAATACCAGCACTTGGACCATCTTTTGGAATGGCACCTTCTGGTACGTGTAAGTGAATATCTACTTTATCGAATACTTTTGGGTTAACGCCGAATTCAACAGAATTAGATTTGATATAACCAAGTGCAGCAGTAATGGACTCTTTCATAACCTCACCTAATTTTCCGGTTGCATGTATCATGCCCTTACCTGAGGAAAGATTAACTTCAATGTTAAGTATATCACCACCAACTTGAGTCCAAGCAAGACCATTAGTGATGCCGACAAGATTTTTCTTTTCTAATGCACTATCTTTGAACTTTTCTGGGCCTAAGAACTTTTGGATATTTTTATCATCAAAAATAAATGGCTTTTTAGATTTAGATTTAGTTTTTTCGAGTTGGAATACAAGCTTTCTGAACAATTTATCAAAAACTTTTTCAAGACCTCTGACGCCCGACTCTCTTGTGTAATGGCGAACAATCTTTGTAATAGCGTTTTTATCCAATTTAAATTCATTGGACTTGAGAACATTCTTTTCCATTTTCCTTGGAACTAAATATTTTTTTGCAATCTCAACTTTTTCTTTTTCTGTATATCCTGAAACTTCAATAACTTCTAATCTATCAAGTAGAGGTGATGGGATATTGTAAGTATTTCCCGTACAAATAAACATCACGTTTGATAAATCATAATCAACTTCCAAATAATGATCATTAAATTGGCTATTTTGCTCAGGATCAAGAACTTCCAATAAGGCAGAAGATGGATCTCCTCTCCAATCATTTCCTAGCTTATCTATTTCATCTAGCAATATAATCGGATTAGATGTTTTTGTTTTCTTCATTGCCTGAATAAATCTGCCTGGCATAGAGCCAATATAAGTTCTTCTATGACCTCTAATTTCAGCCTCATCTCGAATACCACCTAGAGAAATTTTGGCAAACTCTCTACCTGTTGCTCTTGCAATAGACTTTCCAAGGGAGGTTTTACCTACACCAGGAGGTCCAATAAAACATAAAATAGTTCCTGTAGCTTTTTGCGAGCGTTTTTTTACTGCTAAAAATTCTAAAATTCTCTCTTTAACTTTTTCTAACCCATAGTGGTCTTGGTTTAATATTTTTTCTGCTCCAGAGATATCATTGATTTCTTTAGAGAATGTTTCCCAAGGAATATCTAATATCCATTCTAAATAATTTCTAATAACAGATGCCTCAGCAGACATAGGACTCATAGTTTTTAATTTTTTAAATTCATTGAGCGCCTTATCTTTGGCTTCTTTGGAAAGTTTTACCTCGTTAATCTTCTTTTCTATTTCGGTGTACTCATTTGAACCATCTTCGCCATCTCCTAATTCTTTTTGAATAGCTTTCATTTGTTCATTTAAATAGTACTCACGTTGAGTTTTCTCCATTTGGCGCTTAACACGGTTCTTTATCTTCTTTTCAAGAGCAGAAAAGTTTAATTCCTTGGAGAAAAAATTTAAAAGATTTTGGATTTTTTTATTAATGTCAGTTATTTCAAGATTTTTTTGTTTGTCTTCAATACTGACATTTAAATTATAGTAAACATTATCAATAAACTGATAAGGATCCTCAATATTTAACAAGCCTTCTAGGATGTCATTATTATTGCCTATATTTTGAATATAATTTTGAAATTCATTTTTGAGTACTCTTAGCGATGCCTTTAACTCAACGGAATTTTTCTTATTGATAACAACAGGCTCAATTTTTGCGGTTAAAAAATTATTATTTGCTTTTACTGCAGATTTGATTTTAACCACCTCAAGTCCCTCCGTGAGGACTTTATAGGTATTATCTGGAAGCTTTAAAAATTGGATAATTTTAGATTTTACTCCAAAAGTATATACGTCCACGATCTGAGGGTCATCTGTGGTAGGTTCTTTTTGAGTAAACAGATAGATAATTTTATCATTGCTATTCATTGCAAAGTTAATTGCATCAATAGATTTGGCTCTTCCAACAAATAGAGGTGAGGTAATAGAAGGATAAACGACGAGGTCTCTTAGAGGTAAAATAGGTCCAATGATTTGATTTTCCATACTATAAAGATAGTGAGGAAATTTTAATTTTCACCTACTTTTTTTTTAATTTTTTCTTTTTCTTTGTAGACAATTATGGGCGTATTTGCTAGCACGGCATCTTTGTTAAGTACCACCTTATCAACTGAGTCCTTATCAGGAATATCGTACATACAATCTAATAGTAGCTTCTCCATAATGGATCTAAGACCCCTAGCGCCAATTTTTTTCTGAACAGCTAGTTGAGCTATTTGCTCTCTGCCGTCCTCAGTAATTTCAAACTCAACTCCCTCGAATGAAAATAGTGCTTTATATTGTTTAGAAATTGCATTTTTAGGCTTAGTTAAAATTTCTTTTAGATCTTCGAGGGATAACTCATCTAAACCTGCGCTTACAGGCAATCTTCCAACTAGTTCCGGAATAAGACCAAATTTAATTAAATCATCATTTTCAAGTTGCGTTGTCATTGGTTCATCTTGATTAATTGATTTATTAAACCCGATAGATTTTTTATTAATTCTATTTTTAATTATTTTATCAATTCCCTCAAAAGCACCTCCACAAATGAATAAAATATTCTTCGTGTCAACTTGTAAGAACTCTTGTTGAGGGTGTTTTCGACCGCCTTGAGGTGGAACACTAGCAGTTGTTCCTTCAATTATTTTTAAGAGTGCTTGTTGCACTCCCTCTCCCGAGACGTCTCTCGTGATAGATGGATTTTCACTTTTACGACCTATTTTATCAATTTCATCAATGTAGACGATTCCCTTTTGAGCAAGAGTAACGTCATAATCACACTGTTGAAGAAGTCTTAATATGATATTTTCTACATCCTCTCCCACATACCCTGCTTCAGTTAAAGTTGTTGCATCAGCAATAGTGAAAGGAACGTTTAAGAATTTTGCTAAAGTTTGTGCTAAAAGAGTCTTACCACAACCTGTTGGACCGATTAATAGGATATTAGACTTGGATATTTCAATATCTTTACTAGGATTTTGAACCCTTTTGTAATGGTTATACACGGAAACTGATAAGATTTTTTTTGCCTGATCTTGGCCAATAATATGATCATCTAAATAACTAAATATTTCACTAGGTTTTGGGATTTCAAAATTTTTCTTCGTGTCGATTTTATCATCTTCGACCAGAATATCTTTGCATAAAACAACACACTCATTGCATATATATACATTCGGCCCAGCAATTAACTTTTTAACCTCTTCTTGGCTTTTACCACAAAAAGAACAGGAGATTTTTTTATCAGATGAACTAGCAGAGGTTATTTTATCATCAGCCATTATTCTTTATCTTCCCGCTCCGTGATTACCTTATCAATTAAACCAAACTTTAAAGCTTCCTCAGGATCAAAAAACCTATCTCGCTCCATCGCTTTTTCAATTTCGCCTATACTAATGTTAGTATGTTTTTGATAAATTTCATTAAGTCTTTTTTTAGTTTTTAAAATTTCTTCCGCATGAATTTTTATATCCGTTGCTTGACCAGAAAAACCTCCTGATGGCTGGTGTATCATTATCTTAGAATGTGGGAGTGCGTAGCGATGACCTTTTTTGCCCGAAGTTAATATCAAGGAACCGGCAGACGACGCTTGACCAATACAAACAGTATGCACAGGACACTTTATATACTGAATAGTATCATACATAGCTAAACCAGCAGTTACTAAACCACCTGGAGAGTTAATATAAAGATTAACAGGTTCTTTAGGATTTTCAGACTCTAAGAAAAGTAGTTGTGCACAAACCAATGAAGCAACCTGGTCGTCGATAGGTCCTGTGAGAAAAATTATTCTTTCTCTTAATAATCGAGAAAATATATCAAAGGATCTTTCACCTTTGCCGGATTGTTCAATGACTATGGGTACCAGATTCATGACTATGGTCGTGTGTTCCTTTTTTCATTAATTCTTCTAAACTTAACTTAGTTTCTTTAATTTTAAAAGTTTTCATCGACTCATCAGCAATTTTATTTCTTAAAAGCGTGCCATAGGCAGTCTCAGCTGTTCTTTGATCAATTTTTTCACCGTAGTATTTTTTGACATATTCTTGTAGTTCGGTTTGATCAACTTGAACCTTCAAATATTTAATTAATTCAGAAAAGATCACATCTTTTTGGATGTTATCAGAAGTAAGTTTTTTTAAGTTCTCTACTCTTTCTTTATGCTCTTCTTTAATCGAAGTTATATCAATTTGATATTTTCGCTTTAACTCTAAATCAACCACTTCATTATGAATATTAATTTTAACCTGATCGGATAAAACTTTTAATAAATCCTCTATAAAAAATTCTTTTTGTAGATAAGTGGCGTCATCATTCAACTTACCAGATATTTTGTCGTTTAAATCTTTGACTGACTCAAGTTTAAGAATTTTGATTAATTCTTCATCATCTTTAGGGAAAACCTTTTTATGAATATCTTTAACCTTACAGTCTATTTTAACCCCTTTAGTGGTAACAGTAAAATCAGATTTATTTTTAACTTTCGCAAGCGCTTTCTTTAAATCTTTAAAAGACTCTTCTTCGGTTTTGGTATTGAGATCAATCCTAACGTCTTTTTGGGAGAATATTTTTTTTTGCTCTTCATCAAAATTAATGATTTCAAAATCAATCACCGATTCAGCGTTAGATTCCTCAACGGATTCAAGAGAATAATATTCTTTTCTTACCTTCTCTCTAAAATCATTAATATCTTTTTCTGTTACCTCGGTTTGAATTTTTTCAATCTCACTTTTTTTTAATTCTTCGATATTGACCGCTGGTTTATGAAAAAAAGATAAAGAAAAATTATATGAGTCGTTGGGGTCTTTAAAATTAATTTCAGGCTGAATAAGCGACTCTATTTTCTCTTTTTCAACTATAGTAGTTACATTTTTAGAAATTTCGTCATTGAGAACTTCGTTCTCAATTTGCATTCCCACTTTAGATTTAATGATATTTAATGGAACTTTTCCTTTTCGAAAGCCAGCTATCTCAAAAGTAGATTGTTTTTCAGTAATTTTTTGATCCACTAATTCTTGTATTGATTTAGGATCAAGTGAAACTTCAAATGATGATTTGTAGTCTTTTTTTTCAATATTTTTATAATTCATTACTTCCCTAGATTAGTTATTGGTGCGCCAGGAGGGACTCGAACCCCCACGGTTGCCCACTGGTTCCTAAGACCAGCGCGTCTACCATTCCGCCACTGGCGCACATGTGGGGCGAGTGAGGGGATTTGAACCCCCGACCTCTGGTACCACAAACCGGCGCTCTAACCAACTGAGCTACACCCGCCACAAAAAATTGCATTAATTTATAGTATAGATATTATGCAATTTAAACATTATATTTGGTCATCTTAATATGAAAAAAATTGAAGCTATAATAAAGCCCTTTAAGTTGGAAGACGTTAAGGACGCACTAGGTGAAATCGGCCTCAGTGGTCTGACTGTTTCCGAGGTGAAGGGATTTGGTAGACAAAAAGGTCATACAGAACTCTATCGTGGAGCTGAGTATGTTGTAGATTTTCTACCTAAAGTAAAAATAGAATTAGTAGTAGATGATAATAAATATAAAGAAGCTATCGAGGTCATTATCAAACAAGCCAATACTGGCAAAATTGGTGATGGTAAAATCTTCGTTTATGAAGTATCAGAAGCTATTAGAATTAGAACTGGCGAAAAAGGAAAAGACGCCATCTAAAGTTAACTATCCCCGTATTTTAGAATTAGGAGCACTTAAATAATGGATAAAAAATCATTACAAAAATTAATTGATGAGAAAGGTATTCAGTATATCGATTATCGTTTTACTGATCCTCTAGGTACATGGCACCATTTCTCACACCATATTAACACATTCGAAATGGATGTTTTTGAAGAAGGAATTGGATTTGATGGATCTTCAATCAGATGTTTTCAATCAATTGAAGCCAGTGATATGATCCTTATTCCAGATATCTCTACAGTCTTTGTTGACCCATTTTTCACAGACCCGACTATCGTTATTATTTGTGATATTCATGATCCAATCACAGGTCAAAAATATGATAAAGATCCTCGTTACGTAGCAAAAAAAGCAGAAGCGTATGTAAAATCATCTGGTATTGGTGATAGCATTTTCTTTGGAGCTGAAGCAGAATTCTTTCTATTTAATGATGTCAGAATTTCTACAGACCCAAGTAATTCATTTTTCTCAATAGATTCAGGTGAGGCTGTTTGGAATAAAGGCTCTGATGAAAGACCTAACTTAGGCTATCACATCAAAAATAAGGCTGGATATTTTCCATGCCCTCCTCACGATACTATGCAAGATGTCCGATCAGAGATGGTCAATCACATGGTTTCAATTGGTTTAAAGGTTGAAGCCCAACATCACGAAGTAGCAACTGCTGGACAACAAGAAATTGACCTTCGATTTGATACTCTTTTGTCCCATGCTGATGATATTATGAAATATAAGTATGTCGTAAGGAACACTGCAAAAAGCAATGGCTTAACTGCAACATTTATGCCAAAGCCTCTATCTAATGATAATGGTTCTGGTATGCACTGCCACCAAAGTATTTGGTCAAATGGTAAGCCCATCTTCTATGCAGACAGCGGTTATGCAAACTTAAGCGATGAAGCTAAGTTTTATATCGGTGGACTTTTAAAGCATGCTCCTTCTTTATTAGCATTCACCAATCCTACTATTAACTCTTTCAAAAGATTAGTACCAGGATATGAAGCTCCAGTTAAACTTGCTTACTCAAATAGAAATAGAAGTGCTATTTGTCGTATCCCTGCCTACTCTCCATCGCCAAAAGCAAAAAGAGTAGAGTTCAGATGCCCAGACCCACTTGCAAATCCTTACTTAGCATTTGCAGCACAGTTAATGGCGGGTCTTGATGGAATCAAGAATAGAATTGATCCTGGTGAGCCTATGGATAAAAACCTTTATGACCTACCTCCTGAAGAGCAGGCAAAAGTCAAAGAGGTTCCATCATCACTTGAAGAAGCAATTAACAATCTTGAAGCAAATCATGACTATCTTCTTGAAGGAAATGTATTCACTAAAGACTTAATTGAAGCTTATATTGAGTACAAAAGAGAAGAGGAAATTGAACCAAATAAACTAGTCGTAACTCCAAAAGAGTACGATATGTACTACGACTACTAAAATTTAATTAAGGAACGCAGCTTTTCTAAATACGATTTTTGATCTACTAAAGAAAAGCTGCCTCCTAAATCCTCACTTAACATTTTAAATCTCAAATCTTTTAACTCCTGAATATATGGGAACTTTTGCTTATTTATTTTAAATATATCCCTAGTTATTTCAAATAATTGAAATAAGTCCTTTAAAATCTCATCTGGTTTTTTGATTTCATATATTTTTAAAACATATTCTAAATCTAATAATTGAAATTGGTTTATAGTTTCATTTTTTTTTGTTTGGAATAAATGATGCAATCTAATTTGCGTCGTTAATAAATATGTTTTTAAAAAAGAGAGCTTATGAAAAGGTTCATCAGTATTTATGTAAAATTCAAAAAAGTTAGTAAAATTAATTACCTGATCTGAGCTTTTATCAAACGGTTTATTTCTATTATCTATATTGAGAAAATCTTTATCAATATATTGATCAACGATATTATAAAACCTTCTAACTATTTTAATATTATCAATATGACTATTTTCAGGTTTAAAATATACAAAAAAAAGATCTACATCAGAGGAAGGAATGGAATTATTAATTGCTAAACTACCAAATAAAAGAGGAGTTAAATCTGAAAATACATTTTTTCTGGACTGTAGATAGTCGGTTTTTACAAACTCGAATAATATTAAAATAAACTTTTTAATAGTTAAATTTCTTTTGATTAAATATTGAGAGTGTTCAAATTTTTCTGAAATATACAAATAGTCGATTAAAAAAACTATTTCATAAAAGTCCTGGATGAGTTTTTTAATATCTAAATCTAGATTATCTGTTTTTTTTCTTAATTTTAGATTGGGTAAACCATAATTAAATAAATAAACCAGTGATTCAATTAGGTAATTATTTTTATAAAGCTGCTTAGTTAACCTTTCAGATATTTGAAATATTTTAATAATTTCTAAAAAAATTTTAGGGTTATATTTATAAAGAGCAGATAGATGTACGCCAGATTTGTAATAATTCATTAAATAGTCAAATTTTATGATTAAATCATCACGATTTTCTGTAGGTTTAAGAGCGTTAACCAAATAATGAACTGTATTGAGAAAATCCTTTTTTACAGTATCTGAACTGTTTATTTTACGAGCCCTATCAGTAAGTTTTTGAATTATTGACTTACTTTTTTCATTAAATTCATCTACCTTTAAATCTTTACTTTCTTCCCCTGGGTTAAATAACATTTCAAAAATTTTAATTGACTGTTCTCTTTGTTGGTTCAAAAGATCTATATAAAATGGAAAAACAGAATTTAAATTATGATCATTTTTAGGAATAGAATTTTGGAAAGAATTCAGTTTAATATGTAGATAATTTTCAAATTTTCTAAAAAAATAATAAGAATTAGTAACTATTTCTAGTACCTCTGGATTGATAATGGAAGGGTATTCTTTAAATTTGTTGAGAATTTTATGAATGTTTGAAATTTGAAATGATTGAATCTTTCCTGACCATAATAATTGATTAAAATGGATAATATTCTCACATGATCGAATATAACCATAAGAGTCTTTAATATTATTTTCATTTTTATATTTTTTATCAGAAAAAAGTTTTTTAATTTCATCAATTGCATAAAAATCAAATGATCTTCTAAATAAAAAACTTTTAATTGAGTCTTTAAAATACCAATAAAGAGTTCTATTACCACATATGAAAGATGATCGATGGTAAGCTAATCTCTCCCAATTTCTGCCCACAGATGAATAATAGTTAATAGCATCTTCAATATCAGTAATAATAAAAGAATTTCCAAGATCCGGTCTTAAACGTAAATCTATTTTATGGAAGAAGTTTTCAGAAATATCAGATATTTCTGAAATAAATCTTTTTATTAATTGGTTAAATTGAACGATGGGTGTGGATGATTTTTTACTATCAAAAAAAACTATAATATCAATATCTGAAGCAAAGTTTAAATCACTAACACCAATTTTACCTAGACCTAAGACAAAATAAGAATTTTGATAATTAGTTTCACCGTGATCCGATAAAAAATTATTAAAAAGCTTTATCAGAATTTTTTTACATAAAATAGACCAAAGTCTTGAACCATCGATTTGACTTAATTGCTGTGTATGAATTGCTATAAATATTAAATATATCAATTCATTTTTAAAGGTTTGTATATTTTTATCTGGTGTTAAAAAATTAAATTTATGAAAATGCTCTAAAATTGATTTTATGGAAATATGATTAACATCGAGTTGATTATTTAGATATTGATACTGCTTAAGGAAACTCGAGTAGTTATATAATTTGTCTAATTCCAAATATTTCTACTTTCAAAATATTGAGAAATCTCAGCCAATGTTTGGAGTTGTTCTAATTCTTTTTTATATATTTTAGAATGAGGGATATGACTAAATACAGTGAATAAGCTTTTTTTCAGTAAATTAATATTTAGATTTTGGTGTACTTTAATTTCATCAATAAAATTATGAATTGCTCTATTAATATTATTTATTTTTATTAGTCCAAGCTTTTCTAAAAATAATAAATCTTTAGTAAATTGTCGTCCGATCATAAAATCTTTAACATCATATTGAATGAAATAATCAAAAACTTTTTTTTCATTAATTTCACCATTAGGAATTAAATTAAGATTAGGTTTAAATTTTTTACACTCTAAAAATAAATCATAATTAATTTTAGGAATTGACCTATTTTTCTTAGTATCAAGGTTTAAAATCCCATTTCTGCAATGTATAAATATAGTCTTAATACCTAATTCGTCGAATAAATCTAAATAGTCGAAAATATATTGTTTATCCTCTTCTAACCCTAACCCTAGTCTGCACTTAATAGATATTTTTTTTTTATATTTTACTAATTCCTCTAAACAGTCTTTAACAAGTTTAAAATTTTGAGTAAGCGCTAATCCTAAATTATTCTCTTGCACTCTTGAACTAGGACAACCTAAATTAAAATTAACATGATCAATTATTTCTATTTCATTGAGAATTTTTACAACTTGTCGAATTTCGCTTGGCTCAGAACCAGCTATTTGAATAGCGCTTTTATTGGAGGGAAGAAAATGCTGTGAAATTGTTTTTTTTTCATTGTGTATTAAGGCTTTATCTACAATCATCTCAGAAATGGTTTCAAATTCATTTGGAAAAAGATTGTGGGATAAAGATCGAAAGTAACAATCCGTGTAACCCATCATTGGTGCCATGAAGTATTGCATTTAATTAAATTACTTTTCTTCATTGAAAAATACTGCAATAAAAGTAAAAATCATTAAAAATTCAAGCTTTTGGAAAATATCAAATTAAATCAACTGGTATACGACTCAAATGGGCTAATTCCTACCATAGCTCAAGAACGCTCAACAAAAGAGATTTTAATGGTAGCCTACTCCAATGAAGAGTCGATTAAAAAAACTTTAGAGTCTGGAAAAGCGCATTTTTGGAGTCGTAGTCGTAACAAGTTATGGATGAAGGGTGAAAGTTCATCCAATTATTTAAATTTATTTCAAATTTATACAGATTGTGATAACGATACTTTAATTTTTGAAGTAGAACTTGATGGCAAAAGTGCTTGCCACACAGGATCCAAATCTTGCTTCTTTAAAAAATTAGAACAATGAGTGAAATAATTGCATATAAAGATCAAAATAATGAATATTTTGATACACAAGTAGAAAACTCTACTCCCATTAAGGCAAAATCTGATGATGCCCTTAATATAATGAGGCATGACCTTGCTCATGTATTAGCTGAAGCCGTTATAAGCTTATTTCCTGATGCAAAGCCAACTATTGGTCCGTTTATTAAAAATGGTTTTTATTATGATTTTGACATGGATAATTCTTTAAGCGATGAAGATATCTCAAAAATTGAATCTCAAATGAAAGCAATTCTAAAAGAAGGAAGAAGTTTTACAAAAAAAATTGTTTCTAAAGAACAAGCTTTAAAAGTTTTCTCAAATAATAAGTATAAAACAGAATTAATTAATAATTTAGATAATGCTGCAGATATCACACTTTATGAGCAAAAGAATTTTACCGATCTCTGCAAAGGGCCCCATCATCAAAGTACCAATGAGTATGATGCAAAATTTAAAATTACTAGTGTTTCAGGTGCCTATTGGAGAGGTATTAGCACAAATAAAATGCTTCAAAGAATTTATGCAACTGCTTGGTATACAGAAAAAGATTTAAATGCTTACCTTAAAAACTTAGAAGAAGCTAAAGAAAGAAACCATCGAAGACTTGGTACCGATATGGGTTTATTTCTATTAACTGATTTATCAGCGGGCAATGTTTTTTGGAAGGATAAAGGACTGACGCTTTACCAAAATATCGAAAAATATATACGATCAGAACAAAAAAAACTTAACTACTATGAAGTCAAAACACCTGAATTGGTGTCCAATGAGCTATGGATAAAGTCAGGGCATTGGGACAATTTTAAAGAAAATATGTTTACCTCAGAGACAGATAATAAAACCTTTGCTCTCAAACCGATGAATTGTCCATGTCATATTGTGCTTTTTAATTCCCAATTGATTACTTATAAAGACTTACCTCTTCGTTATTCCGAGTTTGGCAAATGTCACCGTTATGAGCCATCAGGTGCCCTCAATGGTTTATTCAGAGTTAGAGGATTCACTCAAGATGATGCACACATATTTTGTTCAAGTGAGCAAATTTATGATGTGTGTAATGAAACTACTCAGCTTATAGAGAGAGTATATAAAAGGTTTGGGTTTGAAAAAATTAAATACAATATTTCTACACGCCCTGAAAAGAGTATAGGCACTCAAGAAAATTGGGACAATGCAGAAAATCAATTAAAGAAAGTTTTAACTGATAACAATAAAGAATTTAATATCTTAGAGGGTGAAGGTGCATTCTATGGACCTAAAATTGAATTTACTTTAGAAGACTCACTTGGTAGAGAATGGCAATGTGGAACCATACAAATTGATTTTAATTTACCTGATCGTTTAGGTGCACGATACAAGGACAAGGAAGATAAAAACCAGACACCGATAATGATTCATAGAGCCGTAATTGGTTCCCTAGAAAGATTTATTGCTATCATTTTAGAAAATACTAATGGATGGTTGCCTTTATTTGTAACACCTGTTCAATTAGCAATTTTACCTGTATCCGAAAAGTTTGTTGACCATTGTCAAACAATTATTGAGGGCTTAAGTGATCTTGGCGTAAGGGCAATTGTTGATAGCTCAGATAACAAGTTAGGATATAAAGTTAGAAACTCGGTCTCAAAAAAAATACCTTTCTCATTAGTCATTGGAGAAAAAGAAATTGAGAATGGCACTTTCTCACTTCGTGGTCGAACCGGGGATACAACTAGCTTTGAAAATATTCAATCCATTGCAGAATTCTTTAGCAATAATTAGTCATTCTTTTTTATAAATTTTAGAATACAGTACAACCCGATGAGTGATCACCTAAAAGCTGTAATTCTAGTTGTTCTAAGTGGATTGGTTTGGAGTTTTGGAACTTTGGTAGTAAAGCATATGATAGATCCACAAATCTACCAACTACCCTACCTAGTAGTAAGAGGCATTACAGTAGCAATTATAATAAGTCTTTATCTTACAATACAGGAAGGGAAATCATTTTTTTTGAATGTAATAAAAGTAGATAAAATATCAATTCTAGGAGGTGTATTATTAACCACAGCCTTTGTCGGTTTTATTTACTCAATTAGTCATACTACAGCTGCAGTGACATTATTCATGTTAGCTTTAATGCCATTTCTAGCATCGCTAATTGCATTTGTTTTTATAAAAGAAAAAATCTCTCTTCAAAATTTTATAAGTATGATTGTTGCGTTAGGTGGAACTCTAGTAATGATTTATTCTAGTGTTTTCAATGGATCTGTTTTTGGATTGGTAATGGGATTTATATCCAGTTTAGGCTTTGCAGCATTTTCAGTTACCTTAAGAAGTAAAAGTGATCTTAAAAAGTTCTATATTCTAGTGTTTGGAGGTATTTTTTGTTCTTTAATATCTTTAGCGATCATGATTTTTAATCACCAGGAATTTTATATTCCCCTTAAAAATATTTATCTAAGTATAACGCATGGTTCTTTAGTTGCCACTGGTCTAATTTTATTTAGCCTAGGTTCAAAAGAACTATTATCAGGAGAATTAACGATGCTTTCCCTATTAGAAGTTGTAGGAGGTATATTTTGGGCTTGGTTGCCTATATTAGGTATTAACGAAACTCCCAGTGTTAAAACAATTATCGGGGGAGCTATAATTTGTATTGCAATTTTAATGAACTCTTATCGTTTTGATAAAAAAAGACTTCAAAAGATGGTTAGATAGTAAGTCCTACTACACCTGCAAAAGTTAACAAAATTCCTAATGACTGAATTTTAGAAATCTTTTCTTTAAGTATAAATTTAGCTAATATTACTGTTACTAGCCCAAACCCCGAAGAAATTACAACAGCGATACTAACCTTATCGAATGCGTATGCGGTTGCGATACAAAAATTACCAGTGCTTTCTAAAATACCCTGAGAGATTAAGATCGGTATTGATTTTTTTGTAATAAAAATCCTCTCTTTTATGAAAAAGAGTAAAAAAGCTAAACTAAATAGGCTAAAAAAACGAGTATATACAACTGCTTCTAAGGATGAAAAAACCTCAGTCGCTTCTTGTAAAAAAATTAATCCCATAGCGAGCATAATGCTAGACATGAAAGCCACTTTAATTGACTCATTAATTTTACTTTTCTCCATGCCTAAGCTCTCTTTAAAACTATCCGCACTTATAGATACCAATATGGCTCCGATGATTACAATAATAGTTGCAATCCATTGCAAAACTGTTGGTTGAGTTCCTAAGGCAAATCGTATCAAGAAAACAAATAGAGGGTTAATAGCACAAATAGATGCAACGATTGAAACAGGCCCCATCAACAACCCTCTATAAAGCAACAAAAGACCAAACATAATTAAAACACCAGCAAGAAAACTATTGCTTAATCCAATAATATTTAGCGATAATTCTCCAATTATAAAAAATGTTACAATTAGATAGAATACCCCACCTATTGTTAGCATCCAAAAAAGAGAATTTTTAAACCCAACCTGTTGAGATGAAAAACGAGATAAAAAATCACCGGTTCCAAATGTTAGGGCAGCGAGGAGTCCTAATATAACTGTCATTTAAATTATTTTAAATTTAGACGTGAAAACTCTCTCCGCAACCACACTCGCTTGTCTGGTTGGGGTTGTTGAATGTAAATCGTTCACCAAATTCTTCAGTAATAAAATCCATCTCAGTTCCAATGACATACATGATTGCTTTATTATCAATATATAAAGGAAATTCATAAGAGTTTACTAATTCACAATCCTTAGTATTTTCATCAGTAGCGTATTCCATCATATAACTTAAACCTGCACACCCTTTTGTATTAAGTCCAATTCTTAAACCTAAGGCTTTTTCATTTTTTTTAAGAAGAGATGCTACTTGCTTTTGAGCAGAACTTGATAATGTAAATAAGGGTGATGACATAAGTTAATATCCTAAGGCTAATCTAGCATCTTCACTCATCATATCTTTATTCCAGGATGGTTCAAAGGTAAGTTTAATGTTGATTTGACCAGCTTCAGGAATTTCATGAATTTTTTTTGCGATATCTAACGGGAAGCTATCTGCAACAGGACAATTTACAGTAGTCAAGGTCATAAGAATTTCGATATTATTAAGATTATCCACTTGGATGTCGTAAATTAATCCTAAATCATAAACGTTAATGTCAAGTTCAGGATCTTTAACTTGGGTCAATTGTTCAATTATCGTATCGATAGAAATTTTAATCTTTATATTTTTTAAGGGAGTTCCAAATGAAATAATACCATCTACATTTTTGCTAGAGGGTAGAAAATCAGAGAGAGTTTTATCGTCCATTAACTTAATAAATTAATAGTTTTTTTTAATGAGTCTATAAATTTGGAAATATCTTCCATATCGTTATAAATACCCAAAGATAATCGACAAGAACCAGGTATGTTCAGTTTTTTCATTAAAGGTTGGCAACAATGATGGCCTCCTCTAATCATAATTCCATATTGGTCAAGAAAAGTAGCAATATCATTAAAATTTTTGTTTTTTACATTAAAGGAAATTATTGAGCTAGCCGTTATTTTTTTATCAACACCATACATTTCTACGCCATCAATATTTGACATCTTCTCTATAAGAGTTTGTCTTAATTTCTTTTCTTCAAGAAAGGTTTTTTCAAAATTTATTTGATTTAAATAATTTAAAGCAGCATTAAAACCTATAGCTGCTTCAATAGATGGTGTTCCTGCTTCAAATTTATTAGGCAACATGGCATATGAAAAATCATTTACTGAAACTTGATTGATCATACCACCACCTAAAATTGTAGGATTAAGTTTATTAAGAAGTTCTTCTTTTCCATATAAAATTCCAATACCAGACGGTCCATATAATTTATGAGATGAGAAAGAGTAAAAATCACAATTTATTTTGCTTACATCTACTTGTAGATGGGCAATAGCCTGACAACCATCAACGGCTAATAAAATATTTTTATCAACAGACTCTTTAATTTTTTTAATATCGATTATTTGACCAGTTACATTAGACATATGAGTTATAGCAATAATTTTTGTTTTAGAGGTACAAGTTTGAATAACATCGTTTTCATCGATTAAACCATTCTCAGTGGCGGGAATAACTTTTAAATTTAATTTATGATTTTTGCATATATTCATCCAAGGCAGAAAATTAGAATGATGTTCTACCTCAGTAGTTATGATCTCATCACCTTCTTCTAATTGCTCAGCAATAGAATTTGCAATAAGGTTGATGGAGTCAGTAGCGCCCCGTGTAAAAATAATACTATTAGTGTTACTAGAATTGATAAATGCAGCACATACTCCCCTGCTTCGTTCGTATAAGTCAGTCGCGTTAATACTTAAAGAGTTCATTCCACGATGAACGTTTTCATAAGAAGTTTTATAAAAATCGCTTATCGCGTTAATAACCAATTCTGGTTTTTGCGCACTAGCCGCAGAGTCTAAGTAAACTATAGAATTTCCTCTGATTTTTTGATTAAAAATAGGGAAATCGGATTTAATGGCCATTTAATAAGGAGTCTATTAAATTTATAGATAATTCTTTTACTTGGGTATCTCTAATTGAATTCAAAACTTCCATTAAAAAAGCTTTTTTAAGAATAATTTTAGCAATTTCAGTGCTAATGCCACGTGAATTAAAATAGTACAATTGATCTTGATTTATTTTAGATACAGTAGATCCGTGGCTACATTTAACATCATCTGCATATATTTCTAATTCCGGTTTGTTATTAGCCTTAGAGTGACTGTCTAATAAAAGTGATCTACTCATTTGATAACCATCTGTTTTTTGAGCGATAGCATCAACATATATTTTACCTTGAAAGTTTGTAATAGCGCCGTCACTGATGATAGATTTAAATATTTCTCTACTAGAAGAAGAGGGTTTTAAATGTTGAATAAAGGAGTAATTATCATTGAGTCCTTTATTGTCATAATTTAAACCATGTAAAGAAAAATTACACTCTGAGTCTAAAGAAGCATAAAATTCATTTCTAGTATGATTATTGAAATATTGAATTGATGTAAAATTTAAAGAAGATCCTGTTTCTAGGATAGATTGAAAATAAAGAAAACTTTTCTTATTAGATAAATCAAAATGAACTATCTCTAAATTGGATTGTTTAGACGAATTAATAAAAATCGATTGAGGAACCTCCTGATTACGATTGGCATTATATATTATTAAAACTTTAGATGAAGAGGGAGAAGCTTCAATTTGGATATTATTTTGAATTTTATTTAAGTCTAATAAGAGAATGTTTTCTTTAAAGTTATCTAGATTAATTTGAATTGATTTTCGATTTACTAGTGAACCAACTCTGAAAATGCTATCTGAGTTATGAAAATTCCAATTTTGAATTGTTTCTAGCAAGTCTACTTCTGGGTGAGGTTGAGATGAAATTTCAAAACTTATATCTAATAATGATTTAGGTATTTCGAAAGTTGAAGCTTTAAAATCTATGTTTATATGTTTATTTAATTGGGCGTATTTATAATTTTCAACAAAAGGTTTTTTAAAAGGATCATTTGTTAGGATTTTAGTATTTAAATAATCAAGCAATACTGGGTTATTGATATTCTGTATGTTGTTGGCTAAATCCATTGTCTTTATTTATTAAAGGCTAGGTTTTCGTATCCTTTTTCTTCCAATTCTAGAGCTAAAGAATAATCGCCTGATTTTACAATTTTCCCATCGGCAATAATATGAACAAAATCAGGTTTGATGTAGTTTAAAAGTCTTTGATAGTGGGTAATTACTAAAAAGGAGTTGTTATTATTTCGTAAATTATTGACGCCCTCAGAAACAATTCTTAGCGCATCAATATCCAAACCTGAGTCTGTTTCATCTAGTATGGCCATATCAGGATTTAACATCGACATTTGTAAAATTTCTTGTTTCTTCTTTTCTCCACCAGAGTAATTAACATTCAGATCTCTTTTTAACATCTCCGAAGAGATACTTAACTTCTCTGCGACACCTCTCATGGATTTTGCAAACTCTAATGAGTCTATTTCTGGTTTGCCTAAATACTTTCTTTTAGAGTTAATGGCAGTTCTTAAAAAAAATGATGTCTGGACGCCTGGGATTTCCATAGGATACTGAAATGCTAGAAAAAGACCCTCGTTGGCTCTTTCGTCTACTTCTAAATCTAATAGATTTTTATTTTTATAAGTTATCGACCCTTCTTCAATATCATAACCTTCTTTACCTGATAAGACGTAAGAGAGTGTACTTTTACCAGATCCATTAGGTCCCATTAAAGCATGCACTTCACCTTGATTAATTTTTAAATCTAATCCTTTTAAAATTTTCTTTCCTTCAATAGAAACATGAAGATTTTTTATTTCTAACATTAACCGACACTTCCTTCTAAGCTTATTGATACTAATTTTTGAGCCTCAACGGCAAATTCCATGGGAAGGTGTTGTAACACCTCTTTACAGAAACCATTTACGATTAAACCAACAGCATCCTCACTGCTTAAACCTCGTTGCTGGCAGTAAAATAACTGATCTTCATTTATTTTTGAGGTAGTAGCTTCATGTTCAACAGTAGAGTCAGCATTACTGGACTCAATGTAAGGAACGGTATGAGCCCCACATTTATTCCCTATTAATAAGGAGTCACACTGAGTAAAATTCCTAGCATTACTAGCTTTAGAATGAATATTGACCAATCCTCTATAAGTGTTATTGGCATACCCTGCAGAGATACCTTTAGAAATAATCTTTGAACTCGTATTTTTTCCAATATGGATCATTTTTGTACCTGTATCTGCTTGTTGTTTATTATTTGTAATAGCAACTGAATAAAACTCACCTTTTGAATTATCTCCTTGCAAAATACAACTTGGGTATTTCCATGTAATCGCTGAACCCGTCTCCACTTGTGTCCATGAAATTTTTGAGTTTACACCCCTGCATGCTCCCCTTTTGGTAACAAAATTATAAATACCACCCTTACCTTCAGCGTCACCAGGGTACCAGTTTTGAACAGTAGAGTATTTTATCTCTGCATTATCTAGAGCAATCAATTCTACATTGGCTGCATGAAGTTGATTTTCATCTCTCATTGGTGCAGTGCACCCTTCTAAATAACTAACATAACTATTTTTATCAGCAATGATAAGTGTTCTTTCAAATTGACCAGTATTAATAGCATTAATTCTAAAATACGTTGATAGTTCTACAGGACAACGAACATTTTCAGGAATATAAACAAAAGATCCATCTGTAAAAACTGCTGAATTTAATGCAGAAAATGAATGGTCAGTAACAGGAATAACGCTTCCTAAATATTTTTTTACTAGCTCAGGATGTTCTTTGATTGCCTCAGAAATGGAACAAAAAATAATTCCTAAATCCTTTAATTGTTTTTTATAAGTAGTAGCCACTGAAACAGAGTCAAAAACCACATCAACCGCAACGCCTGATAAAATTTCTTGTTCTTTAAGTGGGATACCTAATTTTTCATAAGTTTTTAAAATTTCAGGATCAATTTCATCAAGTGATTTTGGTTTATCAGCTAAGCTTTTTGGAGATGAATAATAATAGTAATCTTGAAAAT
>JAYPCO010000005.1:0-42772 GCA_038124765.1 Alphaproteobacteria bacterium
GAAATTAGATATTGTTTATAAATATCTATATATTTTTCATATTTCATATGTTTGATAAATAAACCTTAAATATCAATTTAAGAATTTCATTCTTTAGAAAACTGTTATCTATTAGATATTTATTTACAAAATAAAGATCAAATTCGTTTAAATTGTAATATTCTTCACTAATATTTACATAATAAATAAAACTATTAAGTAAATCTAAGTTTTCAGAGTAATGACTTAAAAGAATTGGATTAACCCTTATGTTTTTACTATCAATATTCAATTGATTGGTTTCATTTTCAAAATTGATATTTTTATTCAAAAAAAAGAATCTCATTGACGGGTTGTTAATAAGATCTAATTTTTCTAAATAATTTTTTTGACTATAATCATTCTTTAGATAGTTAACCAAAGCAAGTGCGATGGAGTTATCCTCTATATTATTAGTTGGAATATTATTTAAAAGTGTAATTAAATTTTCTAAAAAATTAGAATTTTCATAAAGACTTAACAGCATTAATGCATTTATATGTTTTAGATTGCTGCTAGTTATACGCATTTGTGTAAATTCATCACTTAAAAGTCTTGAGACATCGTACAAATCCAATTGCAGCGAAGGTAAGTAGCTTTCAATGAGTTGCAGTTTTTTATTATAATTTATTTCTTGAGAAATTTGATTATACATCAACAATTCGTTTGGTTGGTCGTCCAAAGAATTTAATAGGGATATATATTGATTAGAGTCAATCAATCGATTTTTAAAAAAATTGTTTATTTGGTATAACTCTAATTGCTTATTCTTAATAAAAATTTCAAGATCAATAAGCGACTTAGGATCATTTATTGGAAATTTAATATCGCTACTGATTGATAATATATATTTGTCTATTAATCCAATATCAGCAGAGCTTAAATCAATATTAAGCTGCTTGCCCTCTAAGTAGTCAACTAAAAAATTAGAATTTAGCTTTTGGAACTCTTCTTTACTATATATTTCAATTAATAGCTCTATTTGTGATTTTTGATTATTGTGAAGCAAGCAAATAATATTAAAAATATTTTGGGAGTCGAATTGTTTTTGCTCATAGGTTAATTTTAATTGATAATTACATAACTCCCCTATCTGATTGGAATAAAATAAATGTTTGACGTAAGACTCGTTCAAAACAGGATCTATAAAATTTTCAAATAATACGTTATTAAAAAGTTTGGAATTTATTTGATAGGAATACGATTTATCTGAAAAAAAATTTACTTTCTCAAAAAAAAATTCTGCTTCAGAGGAGTATAATGGATGTATTTGGTTATTAGTTAAAGGATCAAATAAAGAATAGTAAAAATTATCATTGGCTTCTAAGGCCTGAATTAAATAAATAAAATCTTTTGGTTCAGATATTGTGGAGATAATATTATTATGTGTAACCTTATTTTGTTGAAATAAAATATTCTCTAGGTTTTCAGCTTTAACGAAATTAGTAAAAAAAAAACAAATAACTAATGCTAAAATAGTTTTCATATAAATCTTTCGATTGGTATATTATGCTGATTGAGCTTTGTAGGAGATGGTATTTTAATACTATTAATCAATAAGAAAGTTAAAGATAAAAGTATAATAAATAAAGCTATTACTAGTATTTTTTTCATAATTATCTATTTTATGAGGTCTTTTATTATATATTCAAATCACATTATAAAACAATAATGAATAAATTCAGATCAAAAATATGCATTATAGGCATGCCAGGATCGGGTAAATCCACAATCGGTAAGCTTTTGGCTCAAAAAATAAATTATACATTTGTAGACCTAGATGAAGAAATTGAAAAGAAACAGTTGATGAAAATTAGCGAAATATTTGAAAAATTTGGTGAGAATTATTTTAGAGACAAAGAAAGAGATACTCTCTTAGAGTTTGTTAAGAATGAAAAAGTAGTTATATCTACTGGAGGGGGCATTATTTTAAAAAACCAAGATATTCTTAGTAGTTGTTATAATATTTATTTAGATTGCGATATCGAGACATTAATAAAAAGAACTGCAAGAAATAAATTAAGACCTCTTTTATTGGATGACAGGAAAAGAAAAATTAAAGAACTTTTCAACCAGAGAAAATCAATTTACAATGGTTTATCAGATTTAACAATAAATGCTTCCATTTCAACAAAAGATTCTATGAGTTCAATCTTAGAGGCAATTCCAAATGAAGATTATAAAAAAAATATCTAACCACAATCATCAAATTAATTTTTTTAATAAGACACAACTAGAAACTTATTTAAAAAAAAATTTTACAAATATGGATATTATGATCATTGATAAAAATTTATCAAATAATCATTTAGTTAAATATTATATTAAAAATTATAAAAATAGATGCTTACTTATTAAGGGTCATGAAAAAATTAAAACTCTAGAAAATTTTTCTAAAATTTCAGAAAAAATAATCAAAGCAGGTATTCAAAGAAAAAGTAAAATATTTTCTTTAGGTGGAGGCACGATTGGAGATCTTTCTGGTTTTATTGCTTCAACTCTTTTAAGAGGTATTGATCATGTAATGATACCTACTTCTCTATTAGCTATGGTGGATAGCTCCATAGGTGGCAAAACAGGGGTTAATAGCAAATTGGGGAAAAACTTAATAGGAACATTCTATCTACCAACTAATGTAATTATTTGTAAAGATTTTTTAAAATCTCTTCCTGCAAGAGAGATAAGTTGTGGATTTGCTGAAATTATTAAATATGCATTCATACAGGCTAAAGAATTAAAAAAACTCTTAATCAAATCTAAAAATTTAAACAAAGATATAGATAAAATTATTAAAATCTCAATAGAAACTAAACTTAAATTTATAGAGGATTTTCAGGAGAAATCTGAGGGTAAATCAGCTAGAGCAATTTTAAACTTTGGTCATACAGTAGGACATGCAATAGAAAATTCTTACTCGTACGGCAATATGATTAAACATGGAGAAGCCATTGCGATTGGCATGATTGTTGAATACTCCTTATCAAATTTATTAGGTCACAATAATGAGAGTACTGATACACTGAAATTTCTATTAAATAAATACAACCTTCCAACAAATTATAAAAAATTTGTTAATGGAAGAACAATACCAAAATTAATAAAAAAGATGATGCTAGATAAAAAAGCATCAGATGATTATGTTAATTTAATATCTATCAAAAAAGATAATGGGTTTATAAACAAAATAAGTTTTAAGAATTTAAATAAATTTTTATTTAAAATCAATTAATGACATTTATCATTTTACTAAAAATAATTGGGATAATAATCTTATTAACTCTCTCAGCCATTTCTTCAGGTTCAGAAACAGCATTGACTGCTGTTTCCAAATTGAGAGCTCATCGTCAAAATGAAAAAGGGGTTAAAAACGCTAAATATATTCTAAAAATTAAAGAGTTTAAGGATGAGTTCATAACTGGAATATTACTTGCTAATAATTTATTTAATATATTAGCAACTGCGCTTTTTACTGAATTGCTTATTTCACAGTTTGGAGGGTATGGAATTACTATTGCCACAATAATTATGACGTTATTAATAGTAATATTTTCAGAAGTCACACCCAAGATTTTTGCAATAAACAAACCGATGTCCTTTGCGCTCTTGGTTTCAAAGTTTTTTTATTTTTATACAAAAATCATAAAACCCATCGTTTATTTAATAAATCTAATTTCTTCAAAGATTATGAAGTTAATTGGTCTTAATTTAATCACTGATCAAAATAAAATCTTAGAAGAAGAGTTTGAAGGTGCAATTCAATTACAAAAGCAACTATCTAAAAAAGACGATGTTGAAGCAGAATATATGAGCAATCTACTTGAGTTAAAAAAACTCAAAGTGGATGAATTAATGACTCATAGAAATGAAATTTTATCCATTGATCTTGATGATCCATTCAAAAAAAACTTAAAAATTATAAACTCCTCTCCTTTTACAAGAATTCCTGTTATTAAAAAAAATTTTAATAATTTAATTGGAATTCTAGATATTCGAGATTTTTTAAAAGATGACCAAATTGATGATAATGCTCTAAATTCAGATATTGAAAAGAAAACATTTCAACCAATATTTATCCCTCAAAATAAATTAGCCATCAAACAGCTAATTGATTTCAAAGCTCAAAGAGAGCATATAGCTTTGATTGTTGATGAATATGGAGAAATACAAGGATTAATCACCTTAGAAGATATAATTGAGGAAATTATAGGTGAGGTGTTTGATGAAACTGATACTGATGAAACTTATTTAGAAAAAATAGATGATAGTAATTATTTATTTAATGGCAACTCAAGCATTAGAGAAATTAATAGAAGTTTGAATTTAGAACTTCCAGATCAGTATGTTACTTTATCAGGGTTAGTGCATGATTTAGCCAAAGAAATTCCTAAAGTTGGTAAAATTTTTTACTATAAAGATATTAAACTTCAAATTATCTCTAGAACAGTTAGTAGGATAAATAAAGTAAAAGTTTCAATTTAATATTTTTATTTCTATTGAATGAAGTCCATTTTTAATAAACATATCTAGCTTTTCATAAATAGCTCTATGTATATCAACTCTTGTCATTGAATTTTTATTAACAATATGAATTTCAATATGAGTTAAATTGCTATCAATATCTAAGACACCTGAATGATGCTTATGCTTTTGGCTATTATCAATAATACCTGAAATTTCAAATTGACTAATAGTTAATAAATGTTTTTTAATATCTTCAATATTCATTGATTTGAAAAATATTATATGAAGAAAAAAACTAATACAGAAAATTTATGCAATCATCCTGGATGTGATGAGTTTGGTAATTATAGAGCTCCAATTGGATATGATAATTTGAACAATTATCAATGGTTCTGTTTAGATCATATTAAAGAGTTTAATAAAAAGTGGAATTACCATAATACCATGAATGCTGACCAAATTGAAAATGATATTCGATATGACACGATTTGGAGAAGGCCTACAAAACCTTTTGGTTCAGGAATGAAATACTTTAATTTTTCTATTAACGGTGAAGAAATGGGCTCTTTTGAAAACCCTAATCAAGATTTAAATAAAAAAAATAAACTTTTTGGGTCATTAACAGTGCTAGATTTAGATATTAATGCCGATATAAAGTTGATAAAAAAGAGATATAAGGAACTAGTGAAAAAATTTCATCCAGATATTACTGGTAATAGTAAAAAAAATATTGATAAATTTAGAAAAATCGTTGAAGCATATAATTACCTTTTAGAAAGATACAAATAATGAATAAAATTGAAGCTATCAAAAAAGACACCGATAACCCAATTGAAGAAGTCTCATCAAGACAAACTTTTAATATCAAAACGGATATTAAGTTACCAAAATTTGTAAATAGATCAGAGCATTGTCCTAAAATAGATGAAAATTACTTATTTGATGAAAATACAACCCTTGCCATTTTGCTTGGCCTCAAATTTAACAAAAGAGTATTTTTGCAAGGATTACATGGAACAGGTAAATCATCCCATATTGAGCAAGTTTGTTCGCGTTTAAATTGGCCATGTATTAGAGTTAACTTAGATAGTCATGTTTCGAGAATTGATCTTATAGGTAAAGACTCAATTGTTCTCAAAGATAATAAGCAAGTAACTGAGTTTCAAGAAGGCATCCTTCCTTGGGCGTTTCAAAATAATGTTGCCCTAGTCTTTGATGAATATGATGCTGGAAGACCGGATGTAATGTTTGTAATCCAAAGAGTTTTAGAAACTGAAGGTAAATTAACTTTATTAGATCAAAGTAAAGTTTTATCTCCACATCCTTATTTTAGAATTTTTGCAACTGCTAATACAGTTGGCCTAGGAGATACATCAGGTATCTATCATGGAACCAACCAAATCAATCAAGGTCAAATGGATAGATGGAATATTGTAGCAAAACTAAATTATTTAACTGAAGATCAAGAAATTAAGATTATCTCCAATAAAATAAATGCTAGCGAAGATGAGATTAAAGTCATCAAATCAATGGTGCAGTTAGCTAATTTAACTAGAAAGGGATTTGAACAAAAAGATGTATCTATTTTAATGAGTCCTCGCACAGTCATTATGTGGGCGGAGAATTTTAAGTTAATCAATGATATTAAAATATCTTTTCATTTCACATTTTTAAATAAATGTGATGAAAGTGAAATTGATATTTACAAAGAATACTTTCAAAGAGCCTTTGGAATAGACTTATAATTCATTGCCAGAAAATAAAAATATTTCCCTTCCTAAACAATTATCCAGTACATTAAATAGCGTTAATAAAACTATCTCAGAAAATAAGAACTTAAAATTAAATATAAATTCTAATATTATTCTAGAAAAGGAAGATACACTTAACCTTCCAAGTATATCCAATATTTTTGATTTCAAGGATATGCGAGGTGCTTCTGACTCCTTTGCCTTAAAAAAGAAATACCACAACGAAACCGCTTTAAATCAGCTAACAAGTTTTAATAGTGATATTAAAGATGAATTAATTTTCTTAGAAAAAATAAGATATGAGTTTTATGGATCACAATCATTCATAGGTATACAAAAAAATATTATTTTAAAATGGATTAGAAGAGTTGAGTTACTTAAACAAAAAAAAAATACAGAAATAAAAGATATATTTTATGTATCAGTAACTAAATTTTTTTTAGATTTATTTGAAAATAAACCAAAAGTTGATCAAAAAAGTTTTGAAAGTATTATCACCAAAGAAAACCGAGAGGAATTTTTTTCAATATTAGAAAAGCTACCTCATTTTATTCACTCTCAGGAACTATTTTTAAAATCATCTTTAAAATTATTAAGATTAATTTACCCCATAGAAAAAAACATCGAAGATGAAGATGATAAAAATGTTAATGATGGGAAAGATGATGAAAACTTTAACCAACAACAAAATCAAAAAGAAGAAGAATCTAAAAGTCCTGAAGAGAATAAAAATGAAGAGAGCTTTAACCCTCAAGAAAGCGATTTAGACAATAATCAATCAAGTGTACAAGGAGAAGAGGTTGATGTTGAATTTAATGATCAAATTTTAGAAGAAAATATAAAATCTATAGAAAGTTATAAAAATTTAGGGCTTAATTACAAAGCTGCCACCAATCAATTCGATGAAATAGTCGAAGCTCATAAATTATGTGATTTAGAAGAATTGATTGCACTACGTAAGCAATTAGATGAAAAATGCGATCTATATCAAAAACAAATTTCTAGATTAGCCAATAAACTTTATAGAAAACTTCAATCAAAACAAAACAGATCTTGGAATTTTGATTTAGATGAGGGTATTTTAGATACCTCTAAATTAACCAGAATAATTACAAATTCTTCTAACTCCCTGTCTTACAAAAAAGAAAAAGAAATAAAATTCGAAGATACGATTGTAACCCTCTTAATTGACAACTCTGGATCAATGAGAGGTAAGCCAATTATGATTGCTGCACTTACAACAGATATGATCGCCTCCACTCTAGAGAAATGTAAGATTAAAGTTGAAATTTTAGGCTTTACCACTAAGGCATGGAAAGGAGGTAAAACTAGAGAATACTGGTTAAAAAATGGAAAAAATAAAAACCCTGGGAGATTAAACGATTTAAGACATATTATTTATAAATCTGCTGATCAAAACTCAAAAAAATCAAAGGTTAATTTGGGTTTAATGCTGAAGGAAGGTTTGTTGAAAGAAAATATTGATGGTGAAGCTTTGTTATGGGCTACATCAAGATTATCTAAAAGACCAGAAACTAGAAAAATTTTAATTGTTATTTCTGATGGCGCCCCAGTAGATGACTCAACGCTATCTGTTAATAATAGTAATTATCTTGAAAAACACCTTAAAAGCACAATTCTAGCAATAGAAGAAAAATCAAATATCGAGTTATTAGCAATCGGCATTGGTCATAATGTAGGCCAATACTATTCTAAAGCAATTACTATTCATGATATTGAGGAGCTAGGTGGAATAATGTTTGAGAAAATAGAATCGTTATTTACTTAATTCAATCTTGATAAAACTTCATTTTTATAAATATTAAATTTATCGTCTTTAATAGAATTTCTTATTTGAGAGAAAAATCTATTCATAAACCATATATTATAAATCGATAATATAACCATACCTAGAATTTCATTAGATTTAAAAAGATGGTGTACATACGCTTTAGAAAAATTTTTAATTTCATTTAACTCACATTGAGCATCTAAAGGCGAGTGATCATTTTTATAGATAGAATTATTTAAGTTTATTCCTTTAATTTTATCAAATGATAACATTATCCCGTGTCTCGCAATTCTAGTTGGGGAAACACAATCAAAAGTGTCATATCCACAACTAACACCATGTAATATATCATCTAATCCCCCTATCCCAAGAACATGAACCGGTCTTGTTTGATCAATCCAACTTGAGCACATTGAAAATATCTCATGCATTTGGCCCTTAGTGCCACCCAAAGATCCCCCTATAGCAAGCCCATTATAGTCATGAGAGCAAGTTTCTTCACATGCAATTTTTCTTAGGTCTTCGTAAACACCCCCTTGAATAATACCGTACAGCTGTTGAGGCCCTGAAGATCCATGTCTACTCTCATACCCTGAGAATGATTTATTAAAAGATTTTAAACAACGTTCTGCCCAACGATGACTTAAATACATCGAGTTTTCGGTATATTTTTTGGAAACATTATACGGGGTACATTCGTCAAGAACAAAAATTAAATCTGCTCCAAATTTTCTCTGTAATTCAATAGATCTTTCTGGGGTAAGTGAAATTCTATCTCCATTTAAATAGTTTTTAAAAATAGCTCCTTCTTCATTAATTTTAATTAAAGACTTACGTTTTGAATTTGTGTTTTTTCCTTTGATTTCCTCAGATACAGAACCATGACCTAAAGAAAAAATTTGATAACCTCCGCTATCTGTCATCATGGGTCCTCGCCATTTAGTAAAATTTTGAAGACCCCCCTCTTCTGCAACAATTTCTTCACCTGGTTGAATCATTAAATGATATGTATTAGATAATATAATTTGTGTATTTGCATTGCGTATTTGATCTGGAAGTACTGATTTAACGGTTGCTTTTGTTCCACAAAAAATAAAGGCTGGTGTCTCGACAACACCATGAAAGGTATTAATTAATCCCACTCTAGATCTCTCGTCCTTGGATTGATGTGTTATTTGAAAAAAATTAGTCAATTTTTTGAACAAAATACTTTGCTAAATAAATGAAAATTGTATCAAACAGTCCAAGAAAAATTCTTAAAATATAAATCCCAATACCATAGGAAATGATTAAATCTAAAATTGGTACAGGATTTGATGAAAGAAGATTAAATGCCAATAAACTAAAAATTAAATTATCAACAAATTGTGAAAATATTGTTGAAATATTATTACGGAACCATAAATGAGAAGAATTTTTATTTTTAAAATAAGAATAAATAAAAATATCAATTTTTTGACTTATAAAAAAAGCAGATATACTTGCAACAATAATAGGAAACTGAGGTAAAAAAATATTTTGAATTGACTCATGCATTTGCAAACTCCACGACCATTCTGGAAAAGTATTTATATCAATAGGATTTAAAGAAATTGTTATAAACATGACGATCGTTGAAAAAAGATATGTAGCAATTCCTAAATAAATACATTTAGTTGCGGAATGCTTATCAAAGTACTCATTAAGAATATCTGTACATAAAAAAATTGATATAAATAATATTGTTCCTAAAGCCATTGGCTCAGGAAAAAATGGAAATTCCACAACCTTCAAAACTTGAATATTAGCGAGAATAATCGCAACAGATACATAAACGTAAATGCCTACTTTCCCGAAATATTTAAGTAAAAATAATATGGCAGAATAACAAAAAAGTACTTGAAAAGCCCATAGGGTCAAAACAGGTATATTTTGGAGTTGGTGTGAAAGATTGAAAAAAAAGTCTTGAAGCATTTAGTTAGCTTGTTGGCTAACGTTTTTTTCAATTTGTTTTTTTATTTTTAGAGCTTTTTCAGTTAATGATCTGGAGCTGGTTTTTGATAAATACTGATCTAAACCACCGTGTTTATCAATTGTTCTCAATGTTGAGGAGGCAATTCTGAACTTGAATTTTCTCTTTAAAGATTCACTGAAAAGAGTCACACTATTTAAGTTAACCAAAAAACGTCTTTTTGACTTTATATTGGAGTGACTGACGTGGTGACCAGTTTGATGTTTTTTACCAGTAATATCGCAACTTCTAGACATGAAGTGAGTTTATAATATAAAAGTAAGTTTTTTACAACACCCGTTATTAAAGTTTTAGATCAGAAATAGCAAATTTAGGCTTATATTTGGCAATCAAAGGATCTATTTCAGCTTTTTTAATAAGCTGAGGTTTATGAACCCCATTTTTAATCCATAAACCATCGAATCCCATCTCATTACCCCCGGCTATATCATGCCAAAGAGAGTCACCTATTACCAAAACTCTTGAATTTTTAAGTATATTTTGAGTTTTGATTATATTTTCATAAATAGGTCTAAATGGTTTTCCGTATCGATAGACTTTACCTCCCATATCTTCATAGAGTTGGGCAATTGTTCCGCCAGCCATAGATAATTTTTTCTTATCATAAACCATATAATCTGGATTTGAACAAAACAAAGGAAGATTATTTTTCATCATCAAATCTAAATCCTCAACAAAATCTAAAATATTCAGATTATTTGTTAAATCTGCAATCATAGCAAAATTTGCATTATTGATATTAGAGACACAATTTAACTTAAAAATATTTATCTTTTCTTCAGAGAGCTTTAATGGATAACACTGATTTCCATATTTTTTATAAATATCTTTTAGCAAAGCTTGTAATGCGATCTCTCCGCTTGTAATGCAGTAATCATAGAGTGATTGGCTGTATCCAATTTTTTTTAAATTATCAATAGAATGTTGGATAGGGTTAGATGAATTTGAAATTAAAATAACTTTTTTATTAAGATTTTTTAATTTTTGAAGACATTGTTCAGCCTTAATAAATTTATCATATCCATTGTGCAATACTCCCCATTGATCAAAAAGAAAAAAATCATAGAGGTCAATAACCTCATTAAAAGACTTTAAAGTTTTCAAGATAACTGGCCGATCACTTCTGATATATTTCGATAGCCCTCTTGATGAATTAGATTTTTTAAATCTACAATCATGTTTTTGACATGATAAGGCCCCTGGTAAGCAAGGCTTGTATATAACTGAACTAAAGAGGCACCTAATTTCATCTTATGTAGAACATCATTTGCATTGAAAATGCCCCCAACACCAATAATTTTAATTTTACCAGAAGTTAAAGTGTAAAAATCTCTTATTAAATCATTTGATTTTTCAAATAAAGGTTTCCCACTTATACCTCCTTTGATTTCATAATTTAAAAAAGATTTTTGTATTGTCGTATTTGTTAATATTAATCCATCAACATCATTTGCTAACGCTATTAATGCGATATCTTTTTTATCCTGATCGGAGATATCAGGTGAAATTTTGAATAAAATTGGGACTTTTGAGTGGTTTTTCTCTCTAAATTTAAGAAGATTGGTAACAATCCTATTAAAGTTTTCTGATTTTAAATTGTCTCTTAAACCAGGTGTATTGGGTGAAGATAAATTTACGACTATATAATCAGAAAGTCTGTGTAATCGATCAAATAAAATTTTTAGATCATCCAAGATGTCATTTGTATCTTTATTATTCCCAATATTAATACCAACAATTTTATTAGGAAGACTACTTTGCATATTAAATTGATTAATATTTTTTTCAAAAACTTCCATTCCCAAATTGTTAAATCCTAGGGAATTTGCTATTGCTTGGTGTTCGTTCAATCTAAAAATTCGAGGTTTAGGATTGCCTATTTGAGGAAGTGGTGTGACTGTGCCCACTTCAGTAAAACCAAAACCTAAATTTAAAATTGGCTCTATAACTTCTGCATTTTTATCAAAGCCCGCGGAAAGTCCTATTGGGTTTTTGAATCTTCTACCCCAGATAGATTGCTCCAATAATGTGTCATCCGACTTATCGATTAGTTTAGGGTAAAAACCTAGTTTTAGTGCCTTGATCGATAGGTTGTGAGAAAACTCTGGGTTAAATTTTTTTAGCAGACGATGTGCTAAATTATACATCCAGTTTAGAGTTTATTAACTCTATGGTTTTATTTTTAGTATAAATTTTGGTAAAAGAGCCTAATCTTGGGCCATTTTCTTGACCAAATACGACTTCGTAAATTAATTTAAAAAAGGTTTTGATATCATCTTTGTAATTAGAGTTTTTAGCAACAGAAAAAATAGCAGACTGAAAATCATCCGCCTCGGCACTTTCGTCTAATAAAGAAATACTTTTTACCACTTCAAGCAGTATAGATTTTTCATCTGAATTTGGAATTTTAAACTTTAAATTAGGCTGAATAAAATCTTTAAAATAATTTATACCACAAAGTATCATCCTATTAATATAGTCCAACTCTGCTTTAGAGAAGGATGGCTGGTAATTTTGAATTAATCCTAAAATAACTTCCGGATCTTCTGATTTACAAACAGAAATTACATTGAGAATAAGGCTAAAATTTATTTTTGATTGGTATTGAGGGTTATTGGCTTTATGAATATGCCAAACTGGGTTATCGGCATTTGTACTATCCTCATTAAATTTATTTAAGTGAGATAAGTATTCATCAGTATTTTTTGGGATAACATCAAAATATAGTTTTTTTGCAGTTGTAGGTCTTTGATACATAAACATAGCTAGGCTCTCTTCTATTGAATATTTTAGCCATTCATCAATGCTAATGCCGTTTCCTTTTGATTTGCTTATTTTTTCAGCATTTTCATCTAAAAAGAGTTCGTAAATTAAATTTTCTGGAGGTGTTGAGCCAATTATTTTACAAATTTTGGATGAAAGCATATAGCTGTCTGTTAAATCTTTACCACACATCTCATAGTCTACCCCAAAGGCAGCCCATCTCATTGCCCAATCTACTTTCCATTGAAGTTTACAATTACCATCCAGCACTGATTTAGTTTCAGCCTTACCTTCATTATAATAACTTACCGTAAATTCATCTAAATTAATTTCTTCAATGGGAACTTGTAAAATTTTACCCGTATTAGTGTCTATAGGGAAAAAGGGACTGTATGATTTTCTTCGTTCTTCTCCTAAAGTAGGTAAAACTACATTTTTGATTTCATCGTAGTTAATAAGAATTTTTTTTATAGTTTCATTAAATATACCTGACTTATATGCTTGGGTGGAGCTTTGAAATGTAAATGGTAAATTAAAACGATCTAAAAACTCAATTAACATTTCGTTATTATGTTGTCCAAAACTTGGAAATTTTTCAAAGGGATCAGGAACTGAGGTTAATGGAAAATCTATGAATTTTGACAATAGATCTTTATTAGGAACATTATCAGGAACTTTTCTTAGTCCATCCATATCATCAGAAAATGCAATTAAATCTGTTTTACGACCAGTCAATTTTTCAAAACAAAACCTAACCATATTTGTTCGTAAAACTTCTCCAAAAGTACCAATATGCGGTAAGCCTGATGGCCCATACCCTGTTTCAAAAATTATTGACTTTTTATCATCCTTTAAAGACCCAAGCCTTTTAACAATTTTTTTGGCTTCATTAAAAGGCCAAGATTTATAATTGTTATAATCTATCAAAATTTTGGAGCTAATGTGACAGTGATACCGTCTAACTCTTCGGTAAATGGTATCTGGCATGTTAGGCGTGAGTTTTTTTGAACATCAAACGCTTGATCTAGCATTGATTCCTCATCATCGTCTGCTGCTGATAATTTATCTTTCCAATTATCATCTATATAACAATGGCATGTTGCGCAAGCACAGCAACCACCGCAGATTGCTTCAATATCAAGGCCTGCTTCTCTGATGATCTCCATGATTGAAAAACCCACAGTCGCTTCTAATTTATGATGATTGCCATCATGGTCTATAACATTAATCGAATGAGTCATAATTAAGGTTGATAAAATATACCTTTTTAAATTTCAATCAATAAAATCGTCATAATAATGCGACTTATTCACTACATCCAATTCGTTTGAGCTATTTGTATAAAGAATGTGATGGCTTCTAAGAAAAAAATAGACTTGGTATCTGTTTGGTTAATAATTTTATCTTTATCAATTCTAATTATGATAACAGTCGGAGGCCTTACAAGACTTACGGAATCTGGGCTCTCAATGGTAGATTGGAATCTTTTTTTGGGAGCTATACCGCCCATGTCTGAAAATAGCTGGCAAAAACTTTTTGAAGATTACCAAAACTACCCCGAATATAAAATTAAAAATCTTCACATGACTCTTCATGATTTCAAATTTATTTTTTGGTGGGAGTATATCCATCGAATGATTGGTAGGTTGATAGGTATTTTATTCTTAATCCCTTTTGGTTTTTTCGTATACAAAAAATATCTCACTAAAAAAGAACTAAGGATATATCTAATACTTTTTTTACTTGGTGGTATTCAAGGTTTTATTGGATGGTGGATGGTTAAAAGTGGATTGGATTTAAATCCTTACGTAAATCATTTTAGATTGGCAATTCACTTAATAATGGCCCAATTGATACTTTCGATTATTTTTTATTTATTACTAAATAGGTTAATCGATACAAAATATTCTTATCAGACTATAAGTCATAAAAAGTACATAGTGACATTTAATTTTATTATTCTTCTTACAGTTATCTATGGAGCTTTTATGGCAGGGTTAGATGCTGGACTATCATTTAACACATGGCCTTTGATGGGAGATCATTTTATACCTGAAAATTTATTCTTCATAGAGGAGAAATTCTATGGTGTATTTGACAATACTGTTTTCATTCATTTCTTTCACAGATTGTTGGCTTATTTTTCTATATTTGTTCTTGTAATTATAGTTATCAAATTCATTAATAGAATTGATAATCCAGTTCAAAAAAAACATCTTTTAATTATTTCCCTTTTGGTATTTTTACAAATTATTTTTGGTATTTTTGTTGTATTAAGTGGCGTTCAGGTGGCTTTAGGCAGTATACATCAAATTTTGGGAACACTTGTTTTGGTTGGCACTACTGCTTATAGTCTTAAAATCTTTAAATCCTGAAATCTAAATATATAAAAAATCGAATAAACTAATATGAGTAATATAATAATTGTCGGTGCTGGTGGTGCAGCTGGCCAATCTTGTTTAGAGAGCATGCAAGACGATCACAAATTATATTTAATCTCGAGAAGTGAAATTGACTTAAGTAAAGTTAAAGAAAAAAATTCTGATAATATTAATTCTTCTATAATTAATATAAACGACTACAACAAAGTTGCAGAATTTATAACAGACATTACATTTCAAATAGATGGAATAGTGTTCGCTCTGGGTTCGATTACTTTAAAACCTTTTTCTAATACATCTATTAACGATTTTAAAAATACAATGGAAGATAATTTTTATAATATTGTTAACTTTATGAATTTAGCTATCCCAAAAATGGCGGATAACTCTTCTGTAGTATTTTTTTCATCAATTGCAGCAACAAAAGGATTTAAAAATCACGCTGCAATCTCAGCTGCTAAAAGCGCCTTATCGGGTTTCTCATTAGCCTTGGCAGCAGATTATGCTCCTAAGATTAGATTTAATACGATTTCACCTAGTCTAAGTTATTCAAAAATGTCAAATTTTATTACAAATAACGAAAAAATTGCCGATGGACTTAGTAAAATGCATCCAATGGCACGATTAGGCAATGGTAGCGATCTCGGTAGTTTAGCGTCATTTCTAATTTCTAAAAAAAGTTCATGGATCACCGGACAAAACTTTAACGTGGATGGTGGTAGGTCTACGTTAATCACAAAATAAGAAACCTCATGAGTGAGGCTTTTGTAATTCTAGGCAATCAATTATTTCCTTTAGTTCATTTAACAAAATTTAAAAAAAATAATTCTTTTTTCATGCAGGAGGATTATGGCTTATGCACCTATGTAAAGCATCATAAGCTTAAAATTTACCATTTTTTAGCTAGCATGAGAGAGTACAGAGATTTACTTAAGGCTAAAAACTTTGATATTCATTACATTGAATTAGAGGAAAATATAACTAATTACAAAAATTATTTTCAAGGACTTTATAATTTTATAAAAACAAACAATATTCATTTAATCAATATTTTCGAGATAGAGGATCTAGATTTCAGAGAGGAATTCCTTAAATTTGCTAAAAAAAATAATTTAAAAATTAATTTCCACCACTCTCCTATGTTTTTACTGCCTCATAAAGGTATTGAATCTTATATTAACCAAAAACATCCTAAGTTATCAACTTTTTACTCAAATATTCGAAGTGATTTCAATATATTAATTGAACAGAGTAAACCAGTTGGGGGCAAATGGAGTTTTGATGATGAAAATAGAAAGAGAGTCCCAAAAGGCTATACACCTCCTAGAACAGATTTATTTGAGTCTAAGTACTATGAAAAAATTGAATTAATTGTTAATAAATATTTTTCCAATCACTTTGGTAATTTAAGTAAAAAAATTGTATTTCCCTTCAATTCAAAAGACTCACAAAAAGTTCTAGCAAATTTTATAAAGTATAAATTAATTAATTTTGGAAATTATGAAGACTTTATTGACCAGAATCAAATTTATTTAAATCATAGCTTATTGAGCGCCCCTTTAAATATGGGTCTAATTACGCCCTTGGAGATACGGGAAGCATTAGATCAATGTGATTTTAATCAATATGGCTTAAATAACTTTGAAGGTTTTGTTAGACAAATTTTTGGGTGGAGGGAATTTATAAGGTTTTTAAATATTAAATATTATACAGATTTTCATACATTAAATTTTTTTTCAAACTCAAAAAGCCTAACTAAGGACTGGTACAATGGCTCTACATCTATACCCATTCTCAATGACATGATTAAAACATTGAAAGATTTTGGATATTTACATCATATACCTAGATTAATGATAATAAGCAATATTATGAATTTGACAGGTATTAAACCCCAAGAAGTATATAAATGGTTTATGGAAACATTTATTGACTCTTCAGATTGGGTTATGACTCCTAATGTATTTGGTATGGGTTTATATAGCGATGGGGGTATTTTTGCTACTAAACCTTATATTTGTGGCTCTAACTATTTATTAAAAATGAGCAACTATACTAAAGGGCCCTGGATAAAAGAATTGGATGGCTTATATTGGAATTTTATTGATAAAAATAAAAACTTTTTTAAATCTAATCATAGACTTTCAATGATGTACTACGCGCTTCAAAAAATGGATAAATCAAAAATTAGCGAACACAAAAAATATGCTAATGAATTCATCAAAAAATATGCAAAATAAAAAAATTTTTTTAACTGGCGCTACTAGCGGTATAGGATTTTCCATTGCAAAAATCTATCTTAAAAATAATTGGAAAGTTATTGGGCTTGGTCGGAATTTAGATAATCTACTTGAACTTAAAAAAGAATACCCTGATAAATTAGATATTTATCAAATAGAATTATTAAATTTTGAAAATAGTAAAAAATTAATACAAGATATATTCATAAACCATCAAGATATAGATACTTTTATTCTCAATGCAGGTATTTATATTCCTGATACTTTTAAAGAAATTAATTTTGAAAACTCAAAAAAAACATTTGAAACAAATGTTTTGATTAATTATTTAATTCTAGAAATTCTAAAAGAAAATATTACTATTCAAAAACATCATACCATTGGAATAGTTTCTTCAGTTGCAGGATATAGAGGCTTAGCAAGATCAGTTACGTATGGCCCAACTAAAGCTGCTTTAATTAATTTAGCTGAGTCTTTAAAAATAGAACTTAATTGTAATGTAAAATTAATTAATCCAGGGTTTGTCGATACCCCTGCTACAAAAATTAATAAATTTAAAATGCCATTTATAATCCCACCAGAAGTAGCTGCTCAAGCTATTTTTGAGAAAATTTATAAAGCTGGTTTTGAGATTAGTTTTCCTTTTCCTTTTAATTTTATGATGAAGTTTGCTAGTATACTTCCCTATAATTTATATTTTAAGATTGCGAAAAAATTTCAATAAATGCCTAAAAAAACCAATAATGTTGTAATAGCTATGGGAAGCCAAAGTGATTGGTCTACTCTAAAGCATACCAGTAAAATTCTAAGTCTTTTCAAGATACCTCATTCAACTAAAATCATTTCAGCCCACAGAACCCCTAAAAGGTTGTATGAATTTGCTGAAAAAGCTCATGCAGATAACATACAGATTATTATTGCAGGGGCCGGTGGTTCTGCGCATTTACCAGGTATGATTGCAGCCATTACTCATATACCAGTTATTGGGGTACCTATTGAATCAAAAACTTTAAAAGGGCTTGATAGTTTATTATCAATTGTGCAAATGCCTTTTGGTATACCTGTAGGTACAGTCGCTATAGGTGAGAATGGTGCTAAAAATGCTGCTCTATATGCGGCATCTTTATTGTCAATCAATGACAAAATTCTTGAAAAAAAACTTGTCAGTTGGAGAGTTAATCAAACAAAACAAGTAAAAAAATCTCCTAGATAATGAATTTAGGAATTTTAGGAGGTGGGCAGCTTGGCATGATGCTTTGTCAAGCAGCTTCAAAATTAGGAGTTAATAGTCACATATATACTGATAGTAATGATTCTCCGGCCATACAGTTTTCAAACTCCTATGTAATAAAATCTTATGATGATTTTAGAGAAATTGATAATTTTATTAGTGGTTGTGATGTCATTACCTATGAATTTGAAAATATTCCTTTTGAAAGTCTGGAATATATTAACCAAAAATTAAAAGTTCATCCCTCTCCTAAAATTAATTTTATAATACAAGATCGATTAAGTGAAAAAAAATATGTAAATCAATTAGGTATTCCTACAGTTCCTTTCATTGAGGTTAACTCCTCAGATAAAATTTTAGAATTACCAAATAATTATTTCCCAGGGATCCTCAAAACTAGAAGAATGGGTTACGATGGAAAAGGACAAACCGTTATCGATAATCCTAATCAAATTATTAATATTAATGATAATCAATATATTTTAGAAAAAAAAATTGATTTAAAAAAAGAAATATCCGTCATCGGTGTCCGTTATATTGATGGAACCCTTTTTACATATCAGCCAATACAAAATATTCATCAAAATCAAATTTTGTATAAATCCTCCTCACCTGCACAGATTGATCCCAAAATCTATGATCAATCAATTGAATGGTCTAAAAAAATCATTCAGTCACTGGAATATGTGGGGGTTATTTGCTTTGAATATTTTATCGATAATAATGAGAAATTATATCTCAATGAAATTGCGCCTCGTGTTCACAATTCCGGTCATCTGACAATTGAATCATACAATATTAGCCAATTTGAATCTCATATCAGAGCGGTATGTAATTTAAATAAAATAGCACCTGAATTAATTAATAAATCAGAAATGTATAATATTTTAGGTGAAGAAATTGAAATATATCGAAAAACTAGTAACTCTTCACCCAATGAGTATTTTCATGACTACTATAAAAAACAGGCTAAAGCTGGAAGAAAAATGGGACATTTAACAAAGATAATAAATTCTTAAGCTTTTATCCAAAATTCATTGAAATGATTGTAATTAATTAAAAAATCATTCTTAAATTTAGTTAGTTTTTGAAAATTATGTCCTTTTAATTTTTTATATGTAACCTGAGTTCGGTTGTGATTTAAATTATAATGGTGGCATCCATTTAAACTCAAAAAATTATCTAACTTGCTTAGTTTTTTATTAGAATAAAAAAATTGAATTATATTAGACACAGCATATTTTGTTGAATAAACACCTGCACAACAACTTTCTGTAAATTTTTTGCTTAAAAGATGCGGCGCAGAGTCAGACCCAAAGAAAAATTTAGAATTACCTGAGAGTGCTGCTTTTTGTAAAGAAATTTGATGATTCCTATTTTTGATTATTGGCTTACAGAATAATTCAGGTTTTAAATAGTTGCCTAAAAAAGTGTAGCTATTCTCCAGTAAATGATGAACAGTGATAGAAGCGGCAGTATTTTTGGTAGATTTTACAAATTCTACAGAGTCTTTTGTTGTTATATGCTCCAAAGTTATTTTTAAATTTGTGAATTTTTTAACTATCCAAGAAAGCTCTTTATCTAAAAAAATTTTTTCTCTCTCATAAGGATCATCATTATCGTGTATATGCTCTCCATGAATACATAGAGGAATATTGTTTTTTTCAAGAAACTCAAAATATTTAGTCATTTTTTTCACATCTGGTACACCTGATTGTGAATTCGTTGTAGCATTGAGAGGATAAAGTTTCGCTGCAAAAAATAAATTTTCCTTTTTAGCCTTCTTGAGGTCGTTAAGGTTGCAATTTTGATTAAGATATATAGTAAATAAAATCTCAGTTTTTTTATTATTTTTTAATATTTGCGATCTATATTTTTTTAGTAAATTAGAATTTGTGATGGGGGTTGATAAATTCGGCATAATTAATATTTTTTGAAAATACTTATTATTTTCCATTAACACATTTTTTGATAACGCACCCTCTCTTAAATGAACATGAAAATCACAAGGTTGATAAATTTTAAGCATTTAATATTAGATCTATTTTTTCAATTACCTGATTATAATTTACATCATCCATTAAACAATTATTTAACGTGAAATTATTGGTCTTTTTAACTAAATCCACATAAGCCTCTGATGATCTCACAAGGTGGCAGTGAGGGAAAATTTCTGGAAAATAAACTTTATCATCGGTCGGTCCAAACAAGCATATGGAAGGTGTTTTACTCAAAGCAGACATATGCATCATAGATGAATCATTCCCTATAAACAATCTTGCTTTAGAGAGTAGACCATAATCATTCAAAATGTGCTGTTTACCACATCTATTTATAACATTAGGCCCTAGGGCATTAGAAAAAAGTTCAAATTTGTCACTCTCTTCAGAGGAACCTAGTATATAAATTTTACTAACACCTTTGCTAATTAAATATTTACAAACATCTATGTATTTATCTGTTGGCCATTCTTTTGGAGGCCAGTTAGTAAAGGGAGCTATACACGCATAGTTTGACTTTGGAAAAATATTCCTCACTCTGTCAGTAAATATTTTAAAATCTCTGTCGATATCTGTCTCAAAATGTTCATGAATTTGTCCATAGATATTCTGTAATTTTTTCATTTTAAAAATTTTCCTTTTTTTAGTTCTTAAAAAATAGGAAATTAGGGAAGATCTAAAATCTATAATTTCATCATATTTATCCTTAGATAGCTCTTTATAGAGATCCCACCAATGAAGATTGTATTTTCGTTTAGTCAATATCACTCTTTTTTTAATCATAGAATAATCGTCATAGAGGGGTAAAGGAAGTGATCCTGAAACCAGGGTGATTTCAATATTCTTTTTATTCTTTCTGATGTATTTATTTAATACTTGAAGGTTTATAAGAGCGTCACCAATTCTATTTGATGAAATAAAAAGTAAATGCATATATACATATAAATAATATAAATAATGAAAATTGAAACCTTAAATCCTATTAAAATACAAATAACAGGATTAGAGAGTTTTGACTTTCTACAAAACTTAATTACTAATGATTTAAAAAAAATATCAGCTTCACTTAATAGCTATATCCTTACACCCCAGGGTAAAATCTACTATGAAATTGAAATTAATAAACTTGAAGACGGATTTGAAATTTTTTGCTCACATGATCAGTCAAACTTTTTTGAATTTTTTGAAAAATACTCAAAATTATCTGAGGTAGATTTAGAAAATATTGAGGTGACTAATTTAGAGAACAGTTATACTTTAAATAAGCTATCAAAAGGAATAATTGATGCAAATATCTTACCGCAAGGGACCGTTTTACCTTCTGAGGTTTATGATAACTACGTGGATTATCAAAAGGGCTGCTATATTGGCCAAGAAGTTGTTTCAAGAATTAAACATCGACAACTGACAAAAAAAATTATTAAAGTTTATGAATTTGATAAAGACAACCCTGAACTGAAGAAAAATTTGGAAATATTATATGAGTTTGAAAACTATATGATCGTTCGCCTCTTAATAGATGATTTTAATAATAAAAGTTACTTAAAAAAAAATTTAAGATTAATTAATTAGACTTAAAATACTTAAGGTAGTAATTAGAAATCTCAGAAATATTTATTGTTTCTTGACTCATTGTATCTCGATCTCTTACAGTTAAGGTATGATTTTCAAGACTATTAAAATCAATAGTAATACACATCGGGGTTCCTATTTCATCATGTCTTCGATAATTCTTTCCAATATTACCTGAATTTTCGATCATCACTCTTCCTAAACCTAGGGATTGTAATTCACTTTTTACCTTATTTGCTAAATCAACTAATTCCTTATTATTTCTTTTAAGAGGAATTACAGCTGCCTTGATTGGAGATAAATGTGGCTTAAGTTTTAACACAGTCCTATTATTATTTTCTTCTACCGTATAAGCTTCATTTAATATAGCCAGCACCCCTCTTTCAACACCAGCAGATGGTTCTATCACAAATGGAATATACCATTCTTTAGATTCTAAATCTTGAATTGCTAGTTTGGTTGTAGAGTGAGAATTTTTTTGAGTTTTTGATTTAATATTAAAATCAGATTGATTTTTAGTATGCGATCCCAAATCAAAGTCAGTTCTATTTGCAACACCCTCTAATTCTTCGAGACCATGAGGAAATTCGTACATAATATCAAATGTGGCTTTAGAATAATGAGATAAATCTTCCTTAGGAACTTCAAAGAGTTTTATTCGATTTGAATCAACACCTTGATCAGCCCACCATTTTAATCTTTTTTCTACCCAATATTTATGCCATTCCTCGTCAGATCCAGGCTTAACAAAAAATTCAAGTTCCATCTGCTCAAATTCTCTAACTCGAAAAATAAAATTCCTTGGGGTGATCTCATTTCTAAACGATTTGCCAATTTGGGCTATACCAAAAGGTGGCACTCGACTTGTTGAGTCGACAATATTTCGAAAATTAACAAAAATCTGTTGTGCAGTTTCTGGTCTTAAATAGGCAAAAGAGCTTCCATCATCCACAGGTCCTATTGTTGTTTTAAACATCAAATTAAAGGGCCTTGGATCGGTTAGCTGTTTTGACCCACAGTTAGGACATGTTTTATCTTCTATCTGATCATCTCTATATCTAGATTTACATTCTTTACAATCCACCAAAGGGTCAGAGAAAGTGTCTTCATGACCAGAATATTTTAATACAGTTGGAGAGGTTAGAATGGTTGCATCTAAACCCTCTACATCATCTCTTTCATAAACGATTGATTTCCACCAAGAGGACTTTAAGTTAAGCTTCAATTCAACGCCCATGGGCCCAAAGTCATATAAGCCCTTCATTCCTCCATAAATATCATTTGATTGATAAATAAAACCTCTTCTTTTACATAAAGATACCAAATCATCCATATTTTTTGCTGTCATATTATTTTAAAGCCCAAAACGATTAAAAAGTAATTCCTCTTTAATTTTAGAAAAAATATCATCTGCAATAGTACTATTTAGACCAAGGCCAAGTTTTTGTTTTAGGGATTTTGGTTGTTTAATTTTTTTTATTTTAGTTTTTTCACCAAATTTTTTCTTAAAAAAATTATTTTCGTTATCAATACCGTCAATTAAACCAAGGTTTTTAGCTTCATTAGATAACCAGAAAGAACCAGAGAAAACATCTTTAAAATTTTTTACGTCTAATTTTTTACCTCTTCTCAGCTTAACCCAATCAATAAAATTTTGGTGGATTTGAGTTTGAAGAGATTTTAGTTTATCAAGATCTTTTTTATTAACTTTCAAAAAAGGATCTAAAAAACTTTTATTTTCTCCGGCCGTAAAAATTCTTCTTTCAACACCCACTTTTTTAATTAGATCCGTAAAACCAAAGCCACCTGAAATAACCCCTATGGAACCCACTATGGAGTTAGTATCAGCATAAATCTCATCAGCTGAACAAGCTAGCCAATAGCCACCTGAAGCGGCCACATCCTCAATAAAACAATAAACTTTACATTTTTTTTTATCTGAGATTTCACGTATTTTTTGACCAATTAAAGATGATTGAACTGGAGAACCCCCAGGGGAATTAACATTAATTGATAAGGCATCAAATTTTAACTTTGAAATTTTAGAAAATAATGAATTTAAATTATCAATATTTAAAGGTGCCCTACCTCCCGATGCAATCATTCCTTTTAAATCAATTGAAATTATTGTTTTTTGTTTATTAAATATCATTTAAACCAACTTTGAATTTTTTTTGAGTACCTAGATGTTTTAGTATGTATTATCAGATTTTTCAATTTTTTCTCTTTGTAAAAATTATTATTTTTAAACATTATCAATACGTTTTTGGGTTTAGAATTATTTCTAAAAGATAAGATAGGTTTTACCTTTACTTCCGCATTAAGTTTTTTGAGTATTTCTAGCATAAAATTCAGATTTTCAAATCTATTAATTAAATAACATTCTCCATTACCATTTAGATACTTAAGAGCATTTTCTATCCAAAGATAGAGCTTTTTTTTGTTTATATACCTTGCATCTTTTAGTGATTTATTTTTTGACATAATTACTGAATTAGTAAAAAAAAAGGGTGGGTTAGTTAATATTAAATCAAATAATCCTAAGTATTTTTTATTGAATTTTGTTACATCCTGGTTAATAAATTTTAAATTTTTAAGTCTGTTTTTATTTTTATTCAGTTGTGAAATTTTTAAATGGGTTAGATTTTTTTCAAAGCCATGAATTAAAGAGTCAGGGAAACGATGGGCAACAATTAGAGAAATTGGCCCATTTCCACTGCCTAAATCTAAGATATTTTTATGATTATTCTTGGCTTGGGCTGCTAAAATAATTGGTTCAATGCCACTTCTATATCCATTTTCAAGTTGATAGTAGATGATTTTGCTCTCTAAGAGGTAATCTTTGGTATATAACATTTAATTAATGAGCAATAGTAGTTTTGATAATACTATACATTTAATTCATGAAGAAATTAGCATTAAGTTAAAAAATGCAAATAAAATTATTGATTTCTATATTGAAAGTGAAATTCCCTTAATCCCAAAGTTAAGTAAATATTTTTTTAAAAATAGAGGAAAACAATTAAGACCAGTGATGTGCTTGCTATCCTCAAAGATGATTAATCAGAATTATTCAAAAATGAAAAGTGATATACATATGGCGGCAGCAATAGAATTTGTGCATGGTGCAACTTTGTTACATGACGATGTAATAGACCAGGGTCAAATTAGAAGAGGTCAAAAAAGTATCAATGCTATTTGGAATAATAAATATAGCGTATTGCTCGGTGATTTTATGTTTTCAAAGTCTTTTCAACTGATGGCAAAAAGTAAATCAATACAGGCTATGGAATCTATGTCTCTAGTTAGCAGTAAAATTTCTGAGGGGGAATTTTTACAATTAACAAATGAAAAAAATATAAAACTAACTGACAGAGAGTATATTCAGATTATATCTTTAAAAACTGCTGAATTATTTGGGGCGGCAATGAAAATACCAGCGATTTTAGGCAATCATAATGATCAAACAGTCAAAAAACTTGGATCCTTAGGTGTAAATTTCGGAATTATATTTCAAATTATTGATGATTCCTTGGATTATTTTGGCCAAAAAGAATTTGGTAAAAAGATAGGAAAAGATTTTTTAGAGGGAAAGGTTACTTTACCAATTATTTTATTAATAAAAAAATCAACAAAAGAAGAAAACACCTTGATCTCTTCAATTTTTAATAAGAAAAAAAGATCTAATAAAGATTTAAAATCCATCATTAATTTATTAACTAATCATGAAATCAAAAAAGATATTATAAATTATCTTAAAAAATACATGTTGAATTCGCAAAAAATTTTAAATTTATATAAAAATAAACAATCAAGATTACTGTCTAAACTGCTTGAAGATTCTATTTCTCGGAAATATTAATCGTATCTATATTTTTTATTAGGAAATTTTTTTTGATTTACCTCATTGGCAAATTTGTTAACTGCTATCTCAATAGATTTGGCTAAATTAGAATATTTTTTAACAAATTTAGGATGATATTCAGTAAATAGTCCTAACATATCCTCGGAAACAAGTATTTGACCATCACAGTGCTCAGAAGCGCCTATGCCAATTGTGGGGATATTAACACTCTTTGTAATCTTTTGAGCTATATTTGTTAAAACTCCCTCTACAAGAATTGAAATTGCTCCTGCTTTTTCTAAGTAAATTGAATCGTTAATAATATTTTCTAAATCGCTATCATTTCTTCCATATATTTTAAAATTTTTAGAACTAGAAAATTTTTGTGGTTGAAGCCCCAGATGCGCCATTACAGGGATATTTTTTTTTGTTAAGTATTTAATAATATCTACTAGTTCTAAGTTGCCCTCGATCTTAACGCCATCGCAATTAGTTAAGTTTTTAATCTTAATTGCTCTATTAATTATTTCACTTTCATCAAACTTTTTTCTAAAAGGGAGATCAAAAAAAACTAAAGATTTAGTTGCGGCTTTTTTAACTGCAGTTGCATGATTTATCATCATCTGATCAGAGACAGATCTGGTATTATTCATTCCATATAGAACCATCCCCATTGAGTCTCCAACTAATACTACATCTACTAGGCCATCAATTATTTTGGTAAAGTTATAACTGTAAGAAGTTAAACAAACTATTTTTTTTTTGTTTTTTTTATTAAATACTGATTTAATTGTTCTATTCATGAATGAAACTTTAAAGAGTATTCGAATTATAAAAAACTTTCCTAAAAAAGGTATTGCTTTTTATGATATTTCTACAATTTTATCTAATCCAGCTATTTTTAATAGAGTGGTAAATCAAATGGCTACAGAGGTTAAGAAAATTAAAGCCTCAACCATCGTTGGTATAGACTCTAGAGGATTTATATTTGCAGCAGCTGTCGCATATAAATTAAAGAAAAAATTGGTGATGATCAGAAAAAAAGGCAAATTACCAGGAAAAACATATTCAACTAAATATGTTTTAGAATATGGCTCAAATGAATTAGAAATACAAAAAGATATGATATCAAACAATGACAGGGTGGTTATTATTGATGATATTTTTGCTACGAGCGGAACTATTAAAGCTTCAATAAAATTATTAAAAAAATCTCATGCTAAGATTAAAGGTATAATAGTTTTATTAGAGTTATCTTTTCTAAATGGTAGATCGAAATTGAATGAAAATTTAATAAGTTTAAATAAAGTTAATACTTAGAATATTCTTTTTCTTCAACAATATTTGAGTTTGATAGTAAATTAATTTCTTTTTTAATTTCTGCTCTAATATCGTTTTTAAAATGTACATCTCTCGATAGTTTAATAAAGGATTCACCAAAATCTTTTTTAGCTTCACATTCTCTTTTATGATTTTCAATATCCCATAATTCTTCATTAATATTTTGAAGTTTGACAGTTAAATCAGAGAGAGCTTTCTTATCTGAGACATTAACTTTTTTAGATTGCTCATTTAATACTTCAAGTTCCTTTGAAATATTTATTAATTTTTCGCTATCTGTTATTTTTTTAAGTTTAATATTAAGGATAGTTATTTTGTCAAATAAATCTCCAACAGATATTTCTACTAAAATTTTCAATCTTTTCTTCCGTAAATATCTGAATATCTCTTTATATCAGACTCTAAAAATTTAGAACCAGTTTGAACTTCAATAATAACTAGATTTTTTTTAGCACTTTCATTTAATACTCTATGTTTGGCTTTCTTGGGGATGAATATATGTTCATTCTCCGATCTGTAGTAAGTTCTATTGTTAATAATAACAGTGGCCTTTCCTTCAATAATCATCCAATGTTCAGATCGAAAATTATGTGATTGATAAGAAAGTACGCCTTCAGGTTTTACTTTGATTTTTTTAATCAAAAAGTCTTTAGATTTGGCTAAAACGGTATAAGTGCCCCACGGTCTTTTAACGATACTACTCACCCAAACATCCTCTTTTTTTCCTCAACAGCCATAAAGTTCATTAATAATGCACAAATAATCATGTTACTCAACAAAGAACTTCCTCCAAAAGACATAAAGGGCAATGCAACTCCAACGACTGGAACTAAGCCAATAGTCATTGAAATATTTATAAGAAATTCAAAAAAAATTTTAAAAGAAAGAGTAAAAAGAATAATTTTATTAAAAACCTGAGATAGTTTGAAAGTTTTAAATACAGGAATTAGAAAAAATAGTAAAAATAAAGAAATAATAAGTATAGAGCCAATAAAACCAAATTGTTCAGAGAAGATAGAAAATACAAAGTCGGTTTCTTTTTCAGGTATGAAATCTAGACTACTTTGGGATCCCTCTAAAAAACCATTGCCATTTAAGCCTCCTGAGCCAATCGCAATTTTAGATTGTATAATATGATACCCCTTACCTAAGGGATCTAAGTCGGGATTTAAAAATATTTTTACACGATTTTGCTGATAAGGTTTCAGTAATGTCCATAAAAAAGGACTAGATGCAATTACAGCCCCTATAGCTATTAAAGGATAGATTAATTTAATACCTGCATAGAATATAGCTAACAAACCAAGGGATAAAATTATCAAAGCAGTTCCAAGGTCAGGTTGAATGGCAACTAGAATAAAAATAAATAGTGAGATTATTAAAGGTATAAGCGATCTAAAAAAACCAATAGTTTTTTCTGCATTTAATTTATGGAAATACTTTGCCATAAAAATAACTAAGGCAATTTTGGCAAATTCTGATACCTGCAAATTAAAGTTGCCTACTCGTATCCAACGAGTAGCGCCCATCCCTGTATATCCAAAAATAAGTGTAATAACTAATCCTAAAATTACACTTATTAGAATTACTTCGCTAAAATTATAAATAAACTTTGGCTGCAGAAGTAAAACAAATAAAAAAACTGGTAAGAAGAAAATAAATCTTTTTAATTGACTTGATGCCCATGGATCTAAAGAGCCATTAGCTGCTGAATATAAATTTATTTCACCAATCCAAAAAATAACTAGGATAATAAAAAAATAGATCCAATTAAGGTCCAATAAGGATTTGATACTTTTAAACATTGATTTTATAAGCGTAGTTTAAAATCTCATGTGCCAATGGCGCTGCAACCGCTGAACCAGAACCGCCATTCTCAATTATAACAGCAGCTATATATTTGGGATTATCGTATGGGGCATATCCAACAAATACAGAGTGATCTATAAACCTATCTTCAATTTTTTTATCTTTATAGGCGTCATCCTCCCTTTCGCTTTCTTTTATTCTAATAACCTGAGAGGTGCCTGTTTTACCACCGATTTTGACGTAATTGGGATTAAGAGAATTTAACCTATTCGCTGTTCCTCTTGATTCCTGCACTACAGAATTTAAAGAGCTCATAAGAATTGACTTATGCGCATTGTTAAATTCTTTACCTTGATATTTGGTTGGGAAGTTCATATTTATTTTAGGCAAAGGGTAAATGCCACCGTTAATTATTGCTGAATATAACACAGCTAATTGGAGAGGTGATGTTAAATTATATCCTTGACCAATAAATGTTATTAATGTTTCACCTGTATACCAACCTTGATCAAGAAATGCTTTTTTCCACTTTTTATTAGGCACCAAACCTTTGTCAATGTTAGACAAGCCAATGTCATAAGACTGGTTTAGTCCAAGATTAGTTGCCAGTTCAGATAAATCATCAATATTGCATTTTTTTGCAAGTTCATAAAAATAAACATCACACGATTCTTTAATAGCTCTTTTCAAATTAACTTTACCGTGTCCACCTTTTTTCCAACAATAATAATTACGATCGCTTAATGAAGAATGACCTTTACAAAAAACTTCTGTTGTTTCGTTAACTAGATTTTTTTGAAGCCCAAGCAAAGCAGGTAGGGGTTTAAAAACAGAACCTGGGGGATAAAAACCAGAAAAAGCTCTATTAAACAATGGTCTATTTTTATCATTTAATAATGATGATATATTTGCATTATCTCTATCTTCAAAAACTTGACTGTCAAAAGTTGGATTGGAATTCATCGATAGTATTGATCCATCAAATCGGTTAAGTATTACAGCTGAACCCTTTTTATCTGATGGTAAAATTGATTGTACAAAGTTTTGTAATTCTAAATTTACTGTAAGCTTTAAATCATCTCCTTTAATGGGGTTTTGAATAGATACCTCCCTTACAATTTTCCCCTTAGAATTAACCTCATTAAAAATTTTTCCAGGTTCGCCTTTTAGCTGTTCTTCGTAGGTTTTCTCAAGATGGAACACTCCTTGTGGATACAATTCATCATTATTTTCAGGCATTCCCATATAGCCAATAATTTGGGACATATTTTTATGAGCATAAAATCTTTTTTTAGACTCAATGATTTTAATAGCAGTAAATAAGAATTTATTCTTTTCAAATTCAACCAATTGATCCCAAGATGCGCGCAATAAAGAGTAAGGAGTATAAGAGTTAAATTTGTTTAATCTGGGTTTATGATATTCTAAATCAAGGTTTAAATTAAGTTTTTCGTTTATGAGTTTGATTTCGTCAAGATAGTGTTTATTGAGATTTTTAAAGATTACAAATTCATACAAAGAGGCATTACCCGCCAAAAGATTATTTTTTGAGTCATAAATATCACCCCTTAACGGTGGGGTTATTTTTATAGAAATTTTATTATCGGCAGATTTTTTTTTATAAAAACTAGAATTTATAATTTGTAAAGAAAATAACCTTATGCCTATAATGATAGAAAAAATCAAACCGAAAAAGGCTACTATAAATGATCTTCGGTTTAATATTTTAATACTATCTAAGCTAGTCCTGTTTTTTTCCATGAAAAAATAAACCTAAATATAAAAGAAATAATATTATAAAAAAAATAAAGTAATCAAATCTCAAGATTCTAGGATAAATATTTTGATCTATTCCATAAAATGTAAGGAAACTTAATATAAAAATTAGTAATGATGTAAAAAAATTATTAAAATTAAAATTACTAATAAATTTATTAATTAACAGTAATGGTATTGATAAAATAACCGCACCTAAAAATAAGGGTAAATTTGTAAATAATTCTATAAACAAACACGAGCAAACAAATATCAAATAATCGCCTAAGAAAATTTTTTTTTGATATAAAACGGAATAAAATCCAATATTAAACAAACTAAATAAGATTAAATCATTTAAAATAATACTGTTAACTCCAAAAACCAAAAATAAAATCAGCAATAGTATCAATCTAATCATCACTGTAGACTCGTAAATTATTTATATTTATTTCATTATTAGTTATTAGTACTGGCTGATCCTCAATAAAATCAACTCTACCAAGTATCAGATTTACATTATCTTTTTGAATAACGGCAATATCGCCAAACCTAAAGTTTGGAATATCCATACTTTCTTTTTGTCTTAGAAAACTTAAATATTCATTATTTGTGCCACTAACAATATAGGATCTACTATTTATAAAAACTTCATCTCCATAATTAATACTTTTAACGGTAATAATCTCTGAAGTACTATCAGAAGTGCTTTTAACCCTTCCCACAACATTCAGAACATCTATTACATAGTCACCTACTTTGACTCCACTATTTGAGCCTTTATTGATAATAAAACTTTTATTATAAGTTAAGTTTCTGTCCCCAATAATAGATACCCCTATGGATTGAGGTAAAAGTAAAGAGTTTTCATGAAAAATTTTATATTGATCGGCGTATTTAGATGTTATGAGTCTTAAATAACTATTTACTTGCTTTAAATAAGTGTTTTCGGTTTCAAGGTTATTAATAATTTTGGAATAGTTTTTATTAGCGTTAAGAATGTCTAAATAATTACTAATTTTAAAATTTAAATACTTAAAAGGCTTCTCTAAGTTGCTTTTTAAAAAATATATATTTAAACGAACTTTATCACCATAATTAGGAAAGAGCGCTAATGTGGCGAATGTAAAAAAACAAATAATAAAAACTAGAAAGACTTTTTTATTATTAATCACTTAGGAAAACATCTTGATGTCTGTGGTTTTCCTCTAATGCCATGCCAGTACCTCTGGCTACACAGGTCAATGGATCGTCTGCAATAGAAACAGGAAGTCCAGTAGTCACTCTAATTGCCTCATCCAACCTTTGAAGTAGAGCCCCACCACCAGTTAACATAATTCCTTTATCAACAATATCAGCTGCTAATTCAGGTGGAACAACCTCTAAAGATCTTTTAATAGCAGTAATCATCTGAGAAAGCGCATCTGATAATGCCTCCGCTACTTGCCGTTCTGATATTACGACCTCTCTTGGAAGTCCATTAATTAAATCTCTTCCTTTGACAGTCATTGTTTTACCATCGCCGTTGTCAGGAATACCGGCACACCCAATTTCATGCTTTATTTTTTCAGCTGTTGCCTCACCAATGGCAAGTTTATGAACACTTCTCATAAAATTAACTATTGCATCATCCATAGTATCTCCACCTACTTTGATGCTACTAGCATGCACTACACCGCCGAGAGATAAAACTGCAATTTCAGTTGTACCACCACCTATATCAACAACCATAGATCCTGAGGGATCGGAAATAGGCAATCCTGCACCTATTGCGGCTGCTACAGGTTCCTCAATTAAAAAAACTTTCTTTGCCCCTGCTGCTTCTGCAGACTCCTTAATAGCTCTTCTTTCAACGTTAGTGGCACCTGATGGGACACATATAACTATATTAGGATTTGCAAAAAAACTCTTTTTATGGACTTTTTTAATAAAATGTTTGATCATTGACTCAGCGATATCAAAATCTGCTATAACACCATCCTTCATCGGTCTTATTGCTTGAATTGACCCAGGTGTTCTACCTAGCATTGCCTTAGCCTCACTACCAACCGCTAAAACTGATTTATTATTTTTATGATCTGTTGCGATTGCTACAACAGAGGGTTCATTTAAAATTATCCCCTTACCTTTTACATAAACCAATGTATTTGCAGTGCCTAAGTCAAGACCCATATCTTCGCTTAAAAATGAACTGATAGCTTTAAACAACTATATACCTTTAATATTTGAGATACTAATCTCAGATACCCCTTCTTGTAAATTTGAATTTTTTTCTAAGTTTAATATTTTATTACATGCATTGATATAAGATTTTGCAGAAGCAACAATAATATCAATATCAGAAGCCTTACCAGTAAATTCTCTATTGAAATGTTCTAGTTTTACTGTGACTTCACCTTGCGCATCCGAGTCTGGGGTAATCGCATTAATATGATACTGTTTCAATTTAGCAGAAAAACCAACCACCTTGGCTATGCAACTAAAAACAGCATCAACTGGTCCATTTCCAGATCCGCTTACTTCTTTACTCTCTCCTTTGAAATCTAGTTCTAGAGATGCAATATGTTTTGAATTAGTGCCGGACATAATACTTAAACTCACTAACTTTAAGTGATTTGACTGGTTAATGTGTGTGTCGTCAACAAGTGCAATGATATCTTCATCGTAGACATCTTTTTTACGATCAGCTAAAAGTTTAAACTTTTCGAAAATTTCATTAATGTAATTATCACCAACATCATAACCCAAAATCTTTAGCTTTTCTTTAAATGCGTGTTTTCCTGAATGTTTTCCTAAAACTAAACTAGATTTTTTTAAACCAATAGACTCAGGGGACATAATCTCATAAGTTTCAACATTTTTTAACACACCGTCCTGGTGAATACCTGACTCATGAGCAAATGCATTTTTACCCACAATGGCTTTATTAGGTTGAACAGGAAAGCCCGTGATCGAAGAGACCAACTTAGAAGTTTTGGATATTGCCTCTGTATTAATATCAGTGTGGACTTTAAGTAAATCAGATCTAACCTTCATAGCCATGACAACTTCTTCTAAGGCAGCATTTCCTGCTCTTTCTCCAAGTCCATTAATCGTGCATTCAATTTGTCTTGCACCATTTTCAACTGCATTTAATGAATTTGCTACTGCAAGCCCTAAATCGTTGTGACAATGAACTGAAATAATTGCCTTATCAATATTAGGAACATTATTTTTTACTTTTTTTATAATTTCCCCAAATTCAAAAGGTAAAGTATATCCTACTGTATCGGGAATATTAATTGTGGTGGCACCACTTGCTATAGCCAATTCAATACATCTATATAAAAATTCTATAGACGACCTTCCACCATCCTCACAACTCCATTCGATATTGGGGCACAAATTTCTGGCAAAAGAGACACTATCTTTAATTTTATCAAGAACCTCTTCTTCAGTCATTTTAAGCTTGAATTGCATGTGAATAGGGCTGGTTGCAATAAAAGTATGAATTCTTGGATTTTTTGCTTTTTTTACCGCATTCCAAGCAGTTTCAATATCCTCATGTTTGGCCCTAGCTAGCCCTGCAATCTGACAGTCTTTAATCTCTTGGGCAATAGCTTGGACAGATTGAAAATCACCTTTGGAGGCGATTGGAAATCCCGCTTCAATAATGTCTACTTTTAATTCCTCTAAAAGTTTAGCAATAGAGAGTTTTTCCTCTTGGTTCATTGAGGCGCCTGGAGATTGCTCTCCATCCCTCAATGTTGTATCAAAAATTAAAACTCTATCAGACAATATTAAATGTCCTTTACTAATTTATTTGAACCAATCCAAGGCATCATGGATCTTAATTTAGAACCCACTTCTTCAATTTGATGTTTTGCAGCCTGATCTCTCATTTGTTTGAATTTAATTTGACCAGCTTTATGCTCTGACATCCATTCTTTAACAAAAGTTCCATCTTGAATTTCAGTAAGTACTTTTTTCATTTCGGCTTTAGTTGCACCAGAAGGAACTACTCGAGGGCCTCTAGTATAATCACCGTATTCAGCTGTATTCGAAATTGAGTAGCGCATATTAGCCATTCCGCCTTCATACATTAGATCCACAATCAATTTAACTTCATGTAAACATTCAAAATAAGCCATTTCAGGTGCATACCCTGCTTCCACTAAAGTTTCAAAACCATTTTTAATCAAGGACATTAATCCGCCACATAAAACAGTTTGTTCACCAAATAAATCTGTTTCACATTCTTCTTTAAAAGTAGTTTCAATAATGCCAGATTTACCACCACCGATAGCAGAGGCATAAGCCAAGCCTATTTCCTTAGCGTTGCCGCTAACGTTTTTATCAACAGCTATTAGACAAGGAACTCCTCCGCCTTTTAGGTATTCACCACGAACGGTATGACCAGGCCCTTTAGGAGCAACCATAAACACGTCTAGATCTTCCCTAGGGTTAATTAGTTTAAAATGAATATTCAAACCATGAGCAAACGCTAAAGCTGCTCCTTGTTTGATGTTATTATGAATTTGGTTTTGATAAATTTCTTGTTGATTTTCATCTGGCGCTAAAAACATCACAATGTCTGCATCCTTAACGGCTTCTTCCGGTGTTTGACTGGTTAAACCGACATTTTTAGCTTTCGCAATTGAAGATGAACCTTCACGTAATCCAACAACTACATTTGTTGCACCAGAGTCTTTTAAATTTAAAGCATGTGCATGGCCTTGAGATCCAAAACCAAGAATTACAATTTTTTTATCTTTAATAATGTTAAAATCAGCGTCCTGTTCGTAGTAGACTTTCATTGTACCCCCTAAAAAATATTATACTCCGAGCCCTATAGGCCCGCTGCGAACTAATTCGACTTTTATACCACTGATGGTATTTAAGTCATCTAAAAATTTGTTAATTCGCTCACTTGTGCCTGATATTTCGTAGATCACTATATGTTGTCTTTTTTGAACAGTTCTAGTTCTATAAATATCAGCAAAATTTAAAATTTTATGATCCTGCTCTTCGTTCTCAAATTCTACTTTAACTAAACAAATTTCTGCCTCGTAGGACTCTTTGAGTTTAGCTAGATTAGTAGCACTATGAACAGGAACCAATTTTTCGAGTTGAGCTATAATTTGCGTAATAACTCTCTCTTCTCCTAATGTTTCAATCGTGATCCTTGAAAGATTATTTTCAACATCAACAACAGTCACATTCAAAGCTTCTATGTTATATCCACGACCAGAAAACAATCCTACTATTCTTGCAAGTATACCTGGTTCATTGTCAACAATAACCGAAAGAACACTTCTTTTAGATTGTTTAAACGCGTTTATAGGCGTTGGATAAACTGATGTAGATGACATTAAACTAAAACCTTACCCTTTTCCTGGTTTTCAGGTTTTTCTTTGTCATATTTTGATAAAAGCATTTCATTATGGGCAGCTCCACTTGGGATCATCGGAAAACAATTTTCTTTTTTATCTACCCATATATCCGCAATAACTGGTCGGTCAACTGATACCATTTCATTGATGGCATCATCTAATTCAGATAAATTTTTAGCTCTTACGCCAACCGCATTAAAGCTTTCAGCAAGTTTTTTAAAATCAGGGAGCGCATCTACATAACTTTCTGAATATCTACTTCCATGCAATAGCTCTTGCCACTGTCTAACCATTCCCATGTATTCGTTATTTAAAATAAAAATTTTAATAGGTAGTTTGTATTGCACCGCAGTTGCTATTTCTTGAATATTCATTAAGAAAGATGCCTCTCCAGCAATATCTACCACTAAGGATTGTGGATTAGCCATTTGAGCACCAATTGCTGCAGGCATACCAAAACCCATTGTACCTAATCCGCCTGATGTAATCCAACGATTAGGTTTTGCAAATTTATAATACTGAGCTGCCCACATTTGGTGTTGCCCCACTTCTGTGGTTACGATTGTATCTCTGTGATTAGTGAGTTGATAAAGTCTAGTGATAGCATGTTGAGGTTTGATAGTTTCTTCACTTTGTTCATAATGTAAACAGTCCTTAGAACGCCATTCGTTAATACTATCCCACCACTGATTGTATTGATTATTATCAAATTCAATCCCTTGAGCATCAATAAATTCATTAATAGCTTTTAGAGAAATCGTGATGTCTGTATTGGTGTGGAAGTCCACTTTAACATTTTTGTTGATTGAACTTTGATCAATATCAAAATGAAATTTAACGGAGTCAGGTGAAAATGCATCGAGTCTACCTGTGACGCGATCATCAAACCTAGCACCGACATTAATCATCAAATCACATTGATTCATGGCCAAATTTGACTCGTAAGTGCCATGCATACCCAGCATACCCAAAGATTTATCATCTTCACCTGGGTAGCAACCTAGTCCGTGTACTGTCATAGTAATAGGGATATTGGTTCTGTTAACAAGTTTGATTAGTTCGGCACTTGCCTGCGGTCCAGAATTTAAACAACCACCTCCGACATAAAAAATAGGTCGTTTAGAATTTTTGATATGGTTTATTAATTCTTCAATAAAACTTTTTTCAATATTTTTAGAACCTGCTTTAATTCGATGTTCTTTAAATGTTACATCTTTTTTTGCAGTGTAAACAGTTTTTGCAAACTGTACATCTTTTGGAATATCTATTAAAACAGGGCCAGGTCTACCCGATCTTGCAATTTCAAATGCCTCATGAATTGTTGCTGCTAACTTTGTGACATCTTTCACTAAATAATTATGTTTGGTACAAGGTCTTGTAATACCCGTAGTATCACACTCTTGAAAAGCATCTGTTCCAATTAAGTGTGTAGGAACTTGACCGCTTATACAAACAATAGGAATACTATCCATTAATGCATCCGTTAAACCTGTTACAACATTTGTAACTCCCGGACCTGAGGTAACTAATAAAACACCTACCTTGCCACTGGATCGTGCATAACCTTCTGCAGCATGTACAGCACCTGCTTCCTGTCTCACTAAAATATGTTTAAGAAAGTTTTGTCCAAACAAAGCATCATAAATAGGAAGAACTGCTCCGCCAGGATAGCCAAAAATTGTATCAACCTCTTGGTCTTTGAGGGCCTGGAGAATTATCTCAGCACCAGAAATTTCAGAATTATTGCTCATTTATTTAGATATATACTTATATTTTCAATTGAATCTTTAGGGAAGCTTTTTTTATAATTAATTCTTAAATTCAATGAGCTGAATTTTTGATTATTCCACCAAGTAAATTGTCTCTTGATATACCTTTTGGTATTTTGGATACCTTGGTAAATAGCATCGTCTAATGATTGCTTATGTCTTACATAATCCAATAACTCCGGTAATCCGTGAGCTTTTAAAAGTGTTTTGGATATTTTTTTTGACTCATGAAGTGCTCGAGCCTCTTCAACAGCGCCGTTTTTAACCATTACATGAAATCGGCTCTCCGCCAATTCATATAAGTCTTTTTTTGGTTTGGTCACCTGTATGACTAGAGGATTGGGTGTGATAGGTTTTTTATCACCATAGTTATTTTCAAGGGTATCATTATATTGCAAACAAAAAGCGAGGCGATTAATAAGTCGTTGTTTATCTTTGGGAAATATTTTTTCTTTATAATATTTCTCCAATATATCCAAACAATGATCAGTGCCTTTGGAATAAAATAAATCTTCAGCTTGTTGTTTTGATTTTTGACTGATTTCAGGTGTATCGGAAAGACCTTCAATTAATGCTTGTATATAAAACCCTGTCCCACCGACAAATACTGGTGTCTTTCCTCTATTGGAAATATTTACTAAGACTTTCTGAACATCACTAATCCAGTGATTGACTGAATATTCTTGATTATTAATATGCCCGTAAAGATGATGGGGCGCTATTTTTAGTTCTTCGTCGGTCGGCCTGTTAGAAAGAATACGTAGCTGTTTGTAAACTTGAATACTGTCTGCGTTTATAATTTCAATATCAAAAAATTTTGATAGCTCGTACGCAAAGTCATTCTTTCCTGCACAGGTCGGACCAACAACAAATAAATATTTATTCAACAACAAAAGGGTTGATTAGCCAGAACTCGTTGCCTTCTCTAATAACCCTGAGTAATAACTTATCTCTTTTTAGTTTTAAGCTATCTTCTAAAATTGTCTCAAAAGAAGCAAGGCTGTCGATTTTCTCACTGCTAACTTGAATGATAATATCGTTTGGTCTTAATGATTGATTTTTTGAGCCCACTTCTTTAACTAAGATACCTTGGGTTTTCATGTCAACACCCATAGTTTGTTTAGTTTCATTATCCAATTCAGCTAAAGTGATATCTAAGTCTTTTACATATAAACCATCATTAGAAGCAACTTTCACACCTTCGTTTAATTCATCAATTTTAACTGTGATGTTGGTCATGGCGCCATTTCTCCAAACTTTAACTATTACTTCTTTACCAATATCTGTTTCTGCAACAACCTTCGGTAGATCTTTAAATGAATTGATAGGCTTTCCATCAAATTCAATAATAATATCTCCTGCTTGAATATTTGCGGCAGCAGCAGGGCTATTTGGCTCAACGGATGCAACAAAGGCTCCATCCGTGGAGTCGTAGCCTAAACTATCTGAAAATTCTTGTGTCAGATCTTGAATTTGGACTCCCAACCATCCTCTTTTTGCCTGGCCAAAGGAAATAATTTGATCAACAATTAATTTTGCAGTTTTAGAGGGAATAGAAAAACCTAAGCCCACGCTTCCGCCGGTTTGAGAAATTATCATCGAGTTAATTCCTATTACTTCACCGTCAAGGTTAAACAAAGGCCCACCTGAATTTCCCCTATTAATAGGAGCATCTGTCTGGATGAAATCAACATACGGCCCTCCACCAATATCTCTATTGATAGAAGAAATAATACCAGAGGTAACTGTTCCACCTAAGCCAAGAGGGTTACCAATTGCTAAAACAATATCTCCTACTCGCGATATTTCTGAGTTGCCCCAATTAACATGCTGAATATTTAAATTAGAAGGATCAATTTTTAAAACTGCAATATCAGTCTTGGGATCGGTGCCCACTAGTACAGCTTCCACTTCATCTAATCCGTTATTGAAAATAACTGTGATTTCATCCGCGCCACTTATAACGTGGTTATTGGTAACAACGTAACCTTCATCACTAATGATAAAACCAGATCCTAGACCAGTTAAATTTTCTCTTTTAGGCATTTGATTGCCAAAAAAATCTTTGAACATATCATTAAACGGATGACCTTCAGGAAGCTCAGGAATAGGGCTTGCTTGGCGTTCTACTATTTGTGTAGTGGCAATACTTACAACCGACGGTAATAATTTATCAACTAAATCTGCATAACCCCTTTCAAAACTAGCAAAGGAATTAGAAAAAAATAAACTCGAAGTTAATAAAATAGCGAAAAAAGTTTTTTTCATAATTTAAGTCTTCTCCTAAGTAGAGATATTATTACTATTTATGTAATTTCAATAGTTTAAATCTATTATTTATTGCCCTCTGAATTTTCAAAATATTCAAAGAAATCACTATCAGGAGAAATAACCATTGTTGTGGAACCGTCTTTGAAAGTATCCGTATATGCCTCCATGGAGCGAATGAATTCAAAAAATTCTGGATCTTGAGCAAAAGCATCATTTAAAATTGTATTTCTTGCAGCTTCACCTTCTCCTTTAAGGATATTGGATTGTTTTTCTGCTTCTGCAATAATTTCAATTTTTTCTCTATCAGCAGTGGCTTTAATTTTTTGAGATATTTCCTGACCTTCAGCACGTAAAAGATTAGCTTCCCTCTCTCTTTCAGTTCTCATACGATCAAAAACGTTAGATTGAACTTCTGCAGTTAGATCTGTTCTTTTTAATCTAAGATCCACTATTTCAATACCAAAGGTAGCCTCATCTTCACGTACGTTTATTAAAATTTCGTTCATAATTTTATTTCTTTCAGCGGATAAAAGGTCATTAAGCTCATATTTAGCGATAACACCTCTTACTGAAGAGTTAACTATTCTTCCCAAGCGATCATTTAAAGCTAATTCAGTTCTAGTTGTTTGGAAAAACTTTAAAGGGTCTTTAATGACGTATCGGACAATGGCATCCACAACTATTCGTTTTTGGTCTCTCAGAATTACTTCTTCTTGTGCGGGATCTAAATTTAGAACACGACTGTCGTAGAAAACAACATTTTGAATAAATGGTAATTTGAATTTTAAACCTGGGTTTTGATAGACAGCTGTGGGCTCACCGAATTGAAGAACAATTACTTGTTTAGTTTGATCCACAACAAAAAAGAAACCTGATGCCAAAAAAATAAAAAAGAAAGACACCCCTAAAATGATTATGTTTCTAGTTTTCATTGGGCACCTCCCGTATTATTGGATTTATTTAATTCATTCAAAGGAAGATATGGAACAACTCCACTGCCTGAATTTTTATCAATCATTATTTTACTTGAACCGGATAATACGTCTCTCAAAGTTTCTAAATAAATTCTTTTCTTAGTCGTGTCTTTAGCATTTTTATAAGTATTTAAAACTTGAGTAAAACGACTGGCCTCACCCTCGGCCTGTTTTATCAACATGTTTTTATATCCTTCAGCTTGCTGGAGGATTTTTTCAGCTTCACCGCGTGCTTCAGGTACAATGGTGTTTCGATATGCTTCAGCTTGGTTGACAGTTCTCTCTTTATCTTGTCGTGCTTTTTGAACGTCGTCAAAAGCATCAATAACTTGTTTAGGAGGATTAACGTCTTGGAGTTGGATAGATTGAATAAGGATACCTACTTCATAATCATCTAGTAGCTCTTGGAGAATAGTTCGAGACTCTCTCTCAACTGATTGACGAGAAACAGTTAATAGTTCTTCTAATTTAGTTTTACCTACAACTTCTCTTAATACACTTTCAGAAATCACTTTGACGGTTTCTTCTGGATCTCTAAGATTAAATAAAAACTGACCAGCGTCTTTGATGCGGAATAATACTGTGTAGTCTAAATCTGATATATTTTGATCAGATGTTAGCATCATGCTTTCTTCAATAACATCGTTGTTAGATGATCCGTTTGATCGAAAACCAACGTTAATTTTTCGAATAGCCTCTACTTTGGGTGTAATCACATTGCCAATAGGAGAAGGAAAGAAATAATGCAAACCAGGCGCAGTAGTACTTTCATTCCATTTACCAAAAAGCAGTTCTACACCTTGTTCATCTGGCTCTACACGATAAAAACCAGTTGCAAGCCAACCAAGTATTGCTAATAAAATTAAAAAATAAACTCCTTTAGTGCTACCTTTAAATGGCAAATTAAATTTATATTTATTTTTTAAGTCATTGAGTAAGTCTTCAATTGAATCTTTGTTCCCACCTGAGTAGCCACCGCCTGAACCAGGATTATTGTTACCAGAAGAAGGCCCCCAAGGCCCGTCTAAGGCAAAAATTTTAAATTTGTTTTTAAACACGATACAATATATGTAGTGTTAAATAGATGAATATCAAGACTTGTTTCGGAATTTCGAGTTGCAAAGGTGGGGTTGGGAAGTCCACTGTGGCTTGTAATATTGCCATTACCCTTGCAAATCAGGGTTTTGAAGTTGGTTTATTAGATGCAGATATCTACGGACCCAGTGTCCCTACTCTTCTTGGAATTGGTGATAAACAACCAGAAGTTGTCGATGGGAAATTTGTTCCTTACGAAGTGTTTGGTATTAAAGCCATGTCAATTGGCTTTCTAGTCAACGAGGATCAAGCGGTTGTTTGGAGAGGTCCCATGCTCGCAAAAGGCTTAGATGGTTTAATTAATAAAACTAATTGGGGAGAT
>JAYPCO010000005.1:42872-45458 GCA_038124765.1 Alphaproteobacteria bacterium
ATTGAAGAGCTTCCTTTTAATTTAAATATTCCTAAAAGCTGTGATGAAGGTAAGCCTTATTGCTTTGACTATAAAGATCAATACTCAGAGCGATTTGAAAAGATTTCTAAAAGAATTACTGAGAAATATAAAAACTAAATTTTAATATTAAATTTAACTTCGAGCTCTCTTAACTCTCTAGGAGATAGCTTGTAACTTTTAGGTTCAATTTTTTTATTAGCTAATTTATCTTTGATTAAACGTGAGGCCTCTTTGGAGAGTTGGAAAGAGTCTGAGCGGTAGTCTTCAAAAGCTTCATAAGTTAAAGGTACCCATTTTTTGAGTATCTCGACCATTTTTTCTGCATAAATTTGAATTTCATATTGAGCATGACTATCCGCTCGCAGTCTTAAGAAGTGCATTAAGTTATGCAAATCTATTTTCCAATACCACTGAGTGTAATAATTTAACGGCAAAGTGGTTCTTGCAAGTTCTCTGGCTAAGCCCTCCCCTTCGACATACTCATCATGACTAAGCAGTTTGCCATTTAGTAAGTTTTGATAATCTTCGTATAACTGATTAGAATTTTTTTTAATTAAATTTTGTGCTTGTAATGCAAATTTTTTATCCAGTGTATTAGAACGTCCTTGTTTATTAGTTGTTGACTGAGATCCTAATTGATCTAACTCAGGAACATAAAACTCTTTATCAAGCACTGAATAACGCGCCGAATACTCGTTTACATTTGCAGTTCTATGTCTAATCCACTGCCTTGCAACAAAAATAGGTAGTTTAATATGAAATTTTATCTCACACATCTCAAAAGGAGTTGTATGCCAATGGCTTAAAAGGTATCGAATGAGACCTCTGTCCTCTCTTAATTGTTTAGTTCCCTCTCCATAAGAAACTCGTGCAGCCTGAACGATTGATTGGTCAGTTCCCATATAGTCTATTACTCGGATAAAACCGTGATCAAGGATGGGAATAGGCTTATATAAAATTTTTTCTAGTGCGGGAGAGGTTGATCTTGATGTTTTGAAAGACTTAAATTTCGGTAATTTTGTCGTTTTTTTACTCATTGATGTTTAAAGGATTCACTTAATAGACTATATTATCTTCGTTGTTTATCAACTATGGCAATAAACGCTATATGAAATAGGTGTATCGGACTCGGGGGCGGTACCCGACACCTCCACCAAAAAATTACGGGGGTGAAATAGGCTTGACGTGCTCTGACGGATATAGTTTTTGCTCGTTGTACGCGTTTCTTCGTTATAGAAACTTTAAAATAATTGCTAACGATAATGAATTAGCACTCGCTGCCTAATCTAATTAGGTAAGCGCGGCTTTGGGGCGGCCGGGCAACAGAACGCCCCTTAAAATTTTAAATATGATCAAATCAATTTTACTCTGTATTTTAATTGCGATAATAGCAGAGCTCATATTTTATTTTCGAAAAAGAGAAGATTTTTGGAAATATCTTAGAAATAGAATTATTTACTACATTGTTTGTATAATTGTAGTGATGTTCTTTTTTTAATTTTTATAAATTTAAGGTGTAGACGCGCTGATCTTTTTTGTCCTCTAAATTTAATATTTTAAAGTTTTTAGTTTTTTCAAGTTTTTGTCCTTTAGCCGTTACAAAAGACTTCATTTTATTAACTTCGCCTTCAGACATTTTTCTTGCGTACTTCAAAGTATGGCTTGTAGAGCCAATTTTAAATATTGTTTTCATATTTGTTTATTCGCTCCAACTAGATCGGATAGATCAGTCTAACTAATAAATTTTGAGAGGTCGGGTTTAAAATAATTAGGCCCTTTCATTACTTTCCCTGACTCGTTATAGATAGGTTTACCATCTGATCCTAATTTACTCATGTTCGAGTTTTGAACCTCTTCAAAGCATTTATCTAAATCAATACCAAAGGCATGACCCGCTCCATAAGTAACATATAAAATATCTGTTAAGGCATCAGCAACTTCTAGTAAATTTTTATCTTTCATCGCCTGTTGTAGCTCTTCTAACTCTTCTTTAATCAAATCAATTCTCAATTTATTAGTTTTTTCATTGCTAAATTCGGCTTTATTTTTAACTTCTTGGCCATAGGTTTGCATGAAAAGTCTTACTTTTTCAAAGTTTGTCATTATCGCAGAATCCTCCTTTCAATAATTATTTAAGAAGAATAACATTTGTATTTCTTTTATTGTTTAAATTAATAATATTTTAGTGAAGGAGAGAATATGGCAACTTACGAATGTTCTAAATGTGGAATGTCTGTGAATGCAACTTGTGGTAAGTGCAATGAACCCTTAGTGGATGATGTTTTGAAATTAGATAACGGTAAAGAAGTTCAAATTTCAAAATGCCCTAATGATCATGGAAAAATTAAATCACCGCTTTGTTGTGGACAAGACATGACCTGTTCCACCGGCAACTAATTTTTACTAGCAAATATAATATTTATGTAATAAATATTACTCCCTATACGGCCAGATAGCTCAGTCGGTAGAGCAGAGGACTGAAAATCCTCGTGTCGGCGGTTCGATTCCGTCTCTGGCCACCACTTCCCAAAAAAAAATTAACCTAGGTTTAATTCGTCAATTGAA
>JAYPCO010000006.1:0-1780 GCA_038124765.1 Alphaproteobacteria bacterium
CCAGGTAAAACTAGAAATTTTTTTGATATTTGGGAATAGAAGTTAAATAACTTTTACTCTATCATTCACCTTAATAAACCCACTTGTTATTATCTCAGCCCTAACTCCGCTTTTATTAACTAAAAGTTTTACTAATTCAGGTGTTTTTAATTTATCTTGTAAGTATTTACAAGGTTGACAAATCTCATGTATTTTTAGTTTAACATCATTAATTAAAATAGTTTTATTTATGCATTTTATTAAATTTAATCCTGAAACTATAATATTTCTTCTGAAGTCCTTATAATCAATATTTTTTTTGATATTATAATTAAACAAATCAATTTCCTCCTTGTCTATTAAAGTAACCTGTTCCATTGAGTGTTTAAAATTATTGTAATACCTATCATTCACAATGCCTTTATTTTTTTCTAAAAAAGCTTGATTGACATATACGGTTTCTGCTTCGCTTATAGAACTAATATTTATGGCTTCTATTTTACCCATTTTGTATCTATATTAATTATTTATATGGTTGATAATACAAATTTATATAATCAGAGGAATATATTAATTCGTAATTTTTTAATTTTTTCTCGCCTTGCGCCAATTATCACTAGTCTTATTGGGTCAGTTTTAATTAATAAAATTTTCTTAAAAGCTACAAAAGTAATTAATTTAGACTTTATCTTAATTTTTATATCTCTTTATTTAGTTTTGTATGTTTTTATTTCTCATACTAAAAATCTTTGTGAACAATTAGCTATTGTTAACCAAAAGATTGACGAGCATAATAAATAGCTATTTCTTTTTTTTATTCCAATAATTACAATTATAGTTTATAAGAACAAAATATGAACAAAAAAGTGCTCTCTCATGTTAAATCAAATCAGAGAGACTACCCTGTCCCTTACATCCTATCTCGGATTTCAGCTGGTTTCCCATCTCCAGCTGATGATTATATAGAGAATAATCTAAGCCTATCAGAGCTTTTAATTAAAAATCATTTATCAACTTTTTTAATGAAGGCTACCGGTGACTCAATGATTGATGTGGGAATAAACGATGGTGATATTTTGATAGTAGATAGAAGTATAGAGGCTAAAAATAGAGATATTGTCATTGCTGTTTTTGAAGGAAACTTAACGGTTAAGAGACTACTTATTAAACCGATGGGAGAAGTGATCTTAAAATCTGAAAACTCTCTATACAAAAATATCTCAATACCAGAAGGTGGGGATTTAGAAATCTGGGGCGTTGTAACAAGCACTATTCATCAATTTATCAAATAAATGGATATCATTGCTCTTGTTGACTGTAATTCATTTTACGCCTCTTGTGAGGCAATTTTTAAGCCATATTTAAGAAAAAAACCAGTAGTCGTTTTATCTAATAATGATGGCTGTGTTATTGCACGAAGTTCTTTAGCTAAAAAAGCTGGAATCAAGATGGGAGTGCCTTTTTTTGAAATAAAGAAGCTAGTAGAGCTTAATTCTATTTATGTTTTTTCTTCAAATTATAATTTATATGGAAATATCTCTTCTAGAGTGATGGGGATATTAAAAGATTATGCTGATCGATTGGAAATATACTCTGTCGATGAAGCCTTCTTAATTTTCAATAAACATTCCCAAAGAAATTTTGTTGATAGGGCTCAGGAGATTAAAAAAACTATTAAAAAGTGGTTAGATGTGCCTGTGAGCATAGGAATAGCAAAAAATAAAACACTATCTAAAGTTGCTAATTATTTAGCAAAAAAAGATGAAATCGGATCCCAGGTAGTTGAATTAGTTGAACGTAG
>JAYPCO010000006.1:1880-10876 GCA_038124765.1 Alphaproteobacteria bacterium
AATTATGTTGAATTATTTGAAGATTTAGAAAAAAGAATTATTTCCTATGCAACAAGGGCCTCGGAGAAAATTAGAAATGATAACTTACAGTCTAAAAGAATTAGTGTTTTTATTCGTTCAAATAAATTTAATAAAAACAATCACCAGTATTATGGTTCTGAGACATTAGATTTTGTTACTCCTACCAATGATTTATTTGAAATTGTTAGAAAAGCTATTGCTGTTTTAAAATTGATTTACCGACCAGGCATTAAATATAAAAAAGCAGGTGTTCTTTTATCTGATTTAACACCTCAAGGAATTTATACCAGAGATTTATTTGTTCAAAAATCAGAGGAAAGCCTACTTAAAAATATCAAAGTAAATAGAGTGTTTGATGTTTTGAATCAAAGGTATGGTAGCGGGACTATCTGTCTAGCAAAAGAAAACTATGAAAAATTTTACCTTACTAGAAGAAAAAATCTCAGCCCCGCCTACACATCAAATTTTAACGACCTGCCGGTTGTGGGTTAATTCACTGCTGGAATAGCAGCCATAGACTCTTCAAAAGCTTTTTCATCAAAAGAGTCATCAGCTAAGTTTCCAGAGAAGTAATCCATGTAAGCCTGCATATCAAAGTGCCCATGTCCACATAGGTTAAACAGTATTGCTTTAGAACTACCTTCTGCTTTACACTTAAGAGCCTCATCGATAGCCCCTTTAATAGCGTGCGTTGCCTCAGGAGCTGGCATAATACCTTCAGTTCTAGCGAATTTAATTCCTGCTTCTAGACACTCTTTTTGATTATAAGCTCTTGGTTCCACATGGCCATGATGCACAAGATGACTAAGTATAGGAGCCATGCCGTGATATCGCAATCCACCTACATGTGTAGGAGAGGGCATAAAATCAGATCCTAAGGTATGCATTTTCATAAGCGGAGTTGATTTAAGCGTATCTCCAAAGTCATAAGAATATTTACCTTTTGTTAAAGATGGACAAGAAGAAGGTTCGATGGCAATAGCGTGAACATCTTGCTCTCCTCTAAATTTTCTTCCAAGAAAGGGGTTACATAATCCTGAAAAATTACTTCCACCACCTGTACAACCAATTACGATATCTGGATAATCACCTGCCATATCCATCTGTAATAAAGCTTCTTGACCAATTATAGATTGATGCATCAACACGTGGTTTAATACACTACCAAGTGCATATTTAGTATCATCATTTGTAGCGGCTACTTCGACTGCCTCTGATATAGCAATACCCAATGAACCAGAATTATTAGGATCTTTTTCAAGAATAGCTTTTCCAGAATTTGTCATGGTTGAAGGGCTGGCAACAACTTTACCGCCATAACCTTCGATGATAGCCTTTCTATAAGGTTTCTGATTAAAACTAACTTTGACCATAAAAACTTGTATCTCAATCCCAAAAACTGCACCCGCATAAGATAACGCCGTACCCCATTGGCCAGCTCCCGTTTCAGTTGCAATTTTTTTAACACCAGCCTCTTTATTGTAGAAAGCTTGAGCTAAAGCAGTATTGGGTTTGTGACTTCCAGAAGGGCTAGCACCTTCGTATTTGTAATAAATTCTTGCAGGGGTATCTAAGGCTTTTTCTAAAGCTCTAGCTCTAACTAATGGGGTAGATCTCCAACGACTATAGGCCTCCAAAACAGGCTTAGGGATGTCAATATACCTTTCCTGTGAGACTTCCTGTAAGATTAAATCCATTGGGAATAATGGAGCTAAATCATCAGGTCCGATTGGTTGTTTTGTTCCTGGATGTAAAGGGGGACTCATCGGTTCCTTTAAATCCGCTACCAGATTGTACCATTGTTTCGGCACATCACTGTCTTTAATAAAAAATTTACTTTCCTCGCTCATGCTAGAAATTTAATCTATTTTGTTTTGAGATTAAAGATTTAATCTTTGTAATAACGAGTATCGGCGGCCTCTTGATTAAATAGAGGTATCAATTGAGCAATTAAAACACCCATAAGTATCAAAAAACAACCCACTATTTGTAACTGTGTTAATACTTGACTAAGAATAATCCAGGCAGCGAGCGAACCAAATACACCTTCAAGTGAAAATGTGATAGCGGCAGTAGAGGGTTTGACATATCTTTGACCAATAATTTGTAAAGTATAAGCAATAGCAACTGACATAACCCCAACATACAATAACTCAAATATTTCTTTATAAATTCCTTCAACAGTTGGATTTTCAAATATGAATATTAGTGGAAGGCTTATAATAAAACATAAAAAAAATTGGCTAGTGGCTAAGGTAAACGGTGCATCAACAATTTCAAAATATTCATCTATCAAAATACAATGTAAGGCAAAAAAAATTGCACATATAACAACTAATATATCTGCGAATTGTGCTTCAAAATTATTTTGGATAGTTAGAAAATAAGAGCCTGCTAAACAAATTGATACTGAAAGCCATATGCTCCAATGAATTTTTCTTTTTAAAAAAAATCGAGAAATAATAGGAACAAAAGGTACGTAGAGAATAGTTAAAAAAGCTGCATTTCCTATTTTAGTATACTGAAGAGCGTATTGTTGAAGATAGGATCCTAAAAGAAGGCAAACCCCAGTTAAAAATATAATAATTAATAATTTATTTTTATTTTTGATATTTTTAAATTTTGAAACTTCTCTTAATGCCAGTGGTGCTACTAATATTGAACCTATAATAAATCTAATATTGGTAAAAGTTAAAGGACCCACATACTCCATGCCAGTCGTTTGTGCAACAAAGGCCGTCCCCCAGATGAATGCGGCGAGAACTAGACAAAGGGTCGATAAAAATTGTTTGGAGGACATTAAAAAAATGGCTCCGCAGGTAGGATTCGAACCTACGACCTGTCGGTTAACAGCCGAATGCTCTACCGCTGAGCTACTGCGGAACGTGTCAACAAACTACAATAATTTTTTATATTTTCAATTATCATTTTGTTTAATTTATATTCAAAAATATATACTAATTCAGTTCATTGAGCTTTATTATCAAGAATTATTAAAACAGCATGAAAAAAATTATTTCACCTTGTATTTCGGTTTGTAAAACAGACCCATCGACTGGATTTTGCTATGGATGTGCAAGAACTAATGAAGAAAAGACCATATGGAAGGATGAAAATTGTGAAAATAATTGGAAAGAAGGCAATTTAAAAGAAATTAAAAGTAGAATGTCAGGTTGGCAGTTATCATCATTTGAAAAATCATATGATTTTAAAGAAAAGAATGGCGTATCTCTAATTAAACATCTTTTGCAACCCAAATGAAATATATTAAAGGGTCTTGTCTTTGTAAAAATATTTCATTTAAAATTTTAAATGAATGCAGATATTCAGTTTTATGCCATTGCACAATGTGTCAAAAGTCAAATGCTGAATTCAGTAATTATACCAAAGTTAAAAAAGAAAATTTAAAATTTATTTCAAAAAAAAAATTGAAGTGGTTTCAATCATCTAAAAATTTTAAAAGGGGATTTTGTTTAGAATGCGGTAGTTCTTTATTTTTTCAGTCTACTCAATCTGATGACTATACTGCTATATCGACAGGATCACTTGACAAAAATATCCCATCAAAAGGTCATATTTATTACAAGGATAAGAAATCTAAATTGACTTTCTCAAATCATTTAAAAAAATTCAAATCATCTGCTAACGGTTTTTTTGACAAGTTTATTTATAAGATAAAGTGAATATTTCATTAATTATTAAAATTATAATTATCCTTTGTCTTTTATATATTGGTGTAGTTGCCTTTGTTTATCTAAAGCAAAGATCTTTATTATATCTACCAGGTGTTGATAATTATGAAGATGAACGTTTAATTATAAATACAAATCAAGTTTTTATTCAAAACAAAGATGGAGATGATCTTAGATCTATTTTTTTTAAACATCCTAATTCAATAAAGACAACCTTACTTATGTTCCATGGAAATGCAGGGCCAATTGAAAATCGTTTTTATAAAGTCAATAAACTCTCTAAATATGAACAAAATATTCTTTTGATCTCTTGGAGAGGTTACAGCGGAAATTCAGGCAAACCTACCGAACAGGGTTTATACTCGGATGCAGAAGCAGCCATTCAGTGGCTAAAAAATCAAAATATTTTACCAAAAGATATAATTATATATGGGGAGTCACTGGGAACAGCCGTTGCATTAGAAATGGCAAGTAAATATCAATTTAAAGGCATTATATTGGAAGCGCCATTTACATCCATGATTGATGCTGCAAAGCATCATTATCCGTATTTACCGGTATCCTGGATGCTTAAAGATAAGTTTTTAAGTAGTTTTAAGATTAAACAAAACTTTTCAGCTATTTTTATCATGCATGCAAAAGGCGATGAGGTTGTTCCATTTTGGATGGGCGAGAAGATGTATGAAATGGCTAATGAACCAAAAATGAAATTATTCATTGATGAGAATAAACACCTAGTTACTTATGATGAAAATTTGATGAATAATATGGATAATTTTTATAATCTACTAAAGCGATGAATAAATTTTCAAATCTACCAGAACTTTTTTTTTCTAAAGCCGAAAAAAATTTAGACAAAATTCATTTACTATCTCTAGATCCAAATAGTAATAACATTAAAAAATTAAAGTGGTTTGAAACTAAAAATTTAGTTTTAAAAATTCAAAATTTTTTAACAGGTCAAGATTTAGAAGATTGGGATAGGGTAATGCTAGTATCTGAAAATAGGCCTGAGTGGATGGCCGCAGATATTGCAATTATGTCTAGTAAATTAATATCTGTACCTAATTATATAACTTACACATCAAGAGATTTCGAACATATTTTGGCTGATGCTAGGCCTAAGGGTTTAATTGTTTCAAATAAATCACTTTTTCAAACTGTTAATACAGCCTGTAAGAAAATTAACTATGAATTAAAATTTATTATCTGCATTGATGAATTTGAAATTGATAGTGTTCCTAATATATTTTTTCTCAATCAACTTCCTAAGAACAACTCCAATAATCCTACTTTAATTAATCAAATAAAACGAACTGACCCATCATGTATTATTTATACATCTGGAACGCAGGGCCTGCCAAAAGGAGTGGTATTAAGTCATGGAGGGATTCTGAGTAATTGTGAAGGTGCCTACCAACTACTTGAATCCTTAAAAAGACCTGATTTAACTTTTTTAACATGGTTACCGCTATCACATTCTTATGAACATGCAGTTCAATTTGTGCAGATTATGATGGAATCAATAGTATTTTATAACAAAAGTATCGAAACTTTACTGCCTACAATCAAAATAGCTAGTCCACATATAATGACAGCCGTTCCAAGATTTTATAATAACCTTCATGCAAAAATGCAGATTAATTTAAAAAATCAATCTTCCTTTAAACAAAAGCTATTTAAGAAAACTATCTCACTAGGTAAAAAGAAATTAAATAATGAAAATTTCAATTTTATAGAGAGCATTGTTAATTTTATTTTAGACAAACTTGTTCGTAAAAAGGTAAAGACACAATTTGGTGGGAGGCTAGAAGCTTTTGTATCTGGAGGCGGGCCCTTAGATCAACAAGTTGGAGAGACTTTGAACGCTCTTGGATTAAAAACTCTTCAAGGTTATGGGCTAACCGAAACATCTCCTGTAGTTAGCTGCAACCCCCTTCATCGAATTAAAGTTGACACAGTTGGTCCAATTTTTCCCGGCGTTGAAGTTAAATTAGCAGATGATGGTGAAATTTTAGTTCGCGGTGAAAATTTAATGATTGGTTATTGGAACAATGATGATGCTACCAATGAAACCATAAAAGATAATTGGCTTTATACAGGTGATATTGGAGAATTTGATCAAGATGGCTATTTAAAAATAACTGATCGTAAGAAAGATATCATTGTCTCACTGGGTGGAGATAACATTGCTCCATCTAAAATTGAAAATTTACTTACTTTATCTGCAGAAATTGAACAGGTTTGTGTTTTTGGAGAACAAAAAAACTATATCGCAGCGCTTATTGTTATTAATAAGGATATTAATGCATCGAAAGAGACCATTCAAAAAATTATTGATCAAATCAATCTTGAATTAACACAACCAGAAAAAATTAAGAAATTTTCAATCATTGATGAACCATTTACCATTGAAAACAATCTTATGACGCCAACGATGAAGGTTAGAAGACACGAAGTTCAAAAAAAATACTCTAATATAATAAATCAGTTATTTTAATGCAGTTATATGCTGCGATAGATTTTGAAACGGCAACGAGTGAGAGAACTTCTGCTTGTGCGATTGGCTATGTAATATTTAATAAAATTAAGATACTTAAAAAAAATTCTTATTTGATTAAACCACCAAAGCCCGAAGTTCATTTTACTGATATTCATGGTTTAACATGGGAAATGCTTAAAAATGCCAAGCCATTTAATAAAGTATGGAGAGAAATAGAAGATGAATTGAGTCGGGTTGATTATTTTTTTGCACATAATGCACCCTTTGATAGGTCTGTTCTGCATTCGTGTTGCTATCACTATAACATCGATTTACCGAAACAAGAGTTTAGGGATACGGTTTCGATAGCAAGAAATTTTTGGAATTTTGAAAATAATAAACTTAACACGGTTTGTAAAAATTTAAGAATACCTCTAAATCATCATGATGCTTTGTCAGATGCAAAAGGTTGTGCTTTAATTGCTATAGAGGCTTTTAAAAAAGGATATGAGGTTAATTAAACCTTTTTCCATAGTATCCCAAAAAGGAAAAACTAATAATGGATACTATGCCCATGATGATTAATGGATAAATATTATGAAATTTGTCCAAAATCATACCATAGAGAAATGGTGAAGCTGCTGAGGCTAATACTCCAAAAAAAGTAAGCATAGCTCTTATTGCTCCAAGATTTTTAATTCCATATAACTCTGCCCAAAGTGAGTTTGCTATATTTTCGTTTAAACCATTTGATAGACCCAACCCTGCCATATAGAGAAATAAAATTAAAACATTATTACTAAACAACATTACAAAAAAAATCACCATCATTGGAAGTAAATAGAAGGGAATAAGATTTCTTGCCTTAAACTTATCAACGAGTAAGCCGCCTATTATGGATCCTGATATTCCTGCAATTGCGTAATAGATAAAACTATGCGCTATGTCAGTAATTTTCCAATTATTGATCTCAGCGATAAATACTTGGTGAAATAGAAAACCTGTTACTGTAAATGACATTATGAGTGAAATAGGTAGATAAAAATAAAATTTTTTATCTTTTAATACATCTCGTCTGCGCCAAGAAATAGAGTCTCTGCTAGAAGTAGCTGCATCTATTGTTTCATTTATGTATTTTTTATTTCTAAGCAAAAAGAAAAATAGAGTTCCAAAAAATAAAAGTATAAAGACAGAAGATGTCAGCCAAGTCATTCTCCATCCAATTAGAAGTATTAAAAAAACTATAATTGAAGGAAAAATCATCTCACCAAATGAAAATCCAAATCCAGAAATAGCTAATGCCTTCCCTCTATTTTGATCAAAATATCGGGCCATGGTAGTTCGTGACGTATGACTTATTAAACCCTGGCCAAATAATCTCAAACAATAAATAGTTATAAATAACATCGCTACGTGAAAAACTAAACTTGCCATAAAGCAAGTCGCTGCGAGGCATACTATGATAATCAATGTATACCTTCTCAGAGGTACAACATCGATTAGTTTACCTGCCCAAATAATTGTTATAGCGCTTAAGATTGTTGCAATTGAATAAATGCTACCAAATTGTGTATTAGATAAATCAAAGGTTGATCTGAAATCATTACTGAAAAGTGAAATAAAAAAGGTTTGACCAAAACCTGAGGCAAATGCTGCGAAAAAACCAAAGGTTAATAAATTGATATTGCGAAAAATAAAATTAGACAAACCAACGGGATTTTATGATTTAATAATTAATAATCAATTAGGAAAAGGAGAGGTTATGTCTACAGTCAAACTTAATGATAGTTTTGAAGATCCAATTACCCAAGAGGTATTTAATGATATAAAAAAAACAAGAAGCACAGATTATATAGGTAATTTATGGAAGTATTTATCTTTTAACCCTTTATTGCTCAAAGATATTTGGCAGGAAGTCAAAACTACCATGTCGAATGAAACACTTATTGATAAAAAAACCAAAGAGTTAATATATATGGCTGTATCAATAACTAATAATTGTAGTTATTGTATTCATTCTCATACAGCGGCAGCTAAAAAATTAGGTTTATCTCAAGAAGAACATGCAGAGTTCTTGCGAATTGTCTCTTTAGCTGCAAAGACAAATCAGTTATTAAATGGTATGCAGTTACCAGTCGATCAATCATTCAATGAGGATTCATGAGCAACATCAATAAAAAAGTTACTATTGGCCATGTTCATTTAAAAGTTTCAAATATAGATCTATCCTTAGATTTTTATTGTGGCGTACTTGGTTTTGAATTAAAGCAAAGATTGGGTAATCAGGCTGCATTTATTGCTGCGGGAGATTACCATCATCACATTGGATTAAACACATGGGAGAGTAGTGGGGGAATGCCACCACCTGTGGGTACCACAGGACTTTATCATTTAGCTATATTGTACCCTGAGCGAAAAGAATTAGCCGATGCTTTAATGCGTCTTCAAAAAAATAATATACCTTTGGTGGGCGCTAGCGATCATGGAGTCAGTGAGGCCTTATACTTAGATGATCCAGATAAAAACGGTGTTGAGTTATATTGGGATAAACCTAAAGAACTTTGGCCGTACGATATTAATAGGGAACTTCAAATGTATACTAAAGCACTCGACCTAAAATCACTGATAGCAGAGTTAAATTAATTTTAAAACTACCAGTTATTGGTCCAGTCTCTATCTTGATAATCTTTTAAATGCCACATAATACCTTCATGATCTTTAAAAAAATAAATTTTTCCATTCGGACTTTCCGCATCACTCACTAACTCTAGATTATTATCCTCTATAAACTGTTTTGCATT
>JAYPCO010000006.1:10976-13640 GCA_038124765.1 Alphaproteobacteria bacterium
AAGATATTAGTTGAATTATTAATGTAAATATAATTTTGGAGGCCCACCCCGGAATCGAACCGAGCTACAAGGATTTGCAGTCCTCTGCATAACCAATCTGCCAGCGGGCCAGTGAAAGAATTTTTACTATAATACTCCCTAAATATCTATAATAATAAATATCTTTATTTGAATAATATGAATTTAAGTAAATTTAAAAAATATCCTTTAACATTTGGCGAAACACCAATTGAATTCCTTCCTCGATTATCAAAGCATTTAGGTCGAGATTTGCAGATTTATGCCAAAAGAGATGACTGTAACTCAGGGTTAGCTTTTGGTGGAAATAAACTAAGAAAACTTGAATATATTGTCCCCGATGCAATTGAGTCAGGTGCTGATACCCTTGTATCTATAGGTGGAGTGCAATCTAATCATACAAGAATGGTAGCAGCTGTAGCAGCTAAAATTGGAATGAAATGTAGATTAGTTCAAGAAAAATGGGTTCCGCATCATGACGCTGTATATGATCGAGTCGGTAATATTCTTCTAACTAAATTAATGGGAGCTGATAGCCGATTAGTGGAAGACGGTTTTGATATAGGTATCCGTAAAAGTTGGGAAGATGCCATACAGTCCGTAAAAGATGAGGGTGGCGTTCCTTATGGAATTCCAGCTGGTGCGTCTGTCCATAAATATGGAGGTTTAGGATATGTTGGTTTTGCTGAGGAGGTTAGAAAACAAGAGCAAGACCTAGGATTTAAATTTGATTACATCATTGTTTGTGTTGTAACGGGTTCAACTCAAGGAGGGATGATTGTTGGTTTTGCCGATGACAATCGAGCAGATAAAGTAATAGGTATAGATGCCTCCGGTACACTGGATCAAACAAGGGCACAAGTAAGAGATATAGTTAGTAACACTGCATCTTTAGTTGAGCTTGGAAGAGAGATAAGGGATGATGAAATTGTCATAATTCCTGATTATGCATATCCTGCTTACGGTGTTCCTAGTGAGGAAACGAATGATGCAATTAGATTAGCGGCAAGATTAGAGGGGATGATTACAGATCCAGTTTATGAAGGAAAATCCATGCAAGGTTTAATTGATCTTGCCAGTAAAAATTATTTTCCAAAGGGATCTAAAATTTTATATGCCCATTTAGGGGGCGCGCCAGCAATCAATGGCTATAGCTATTATTATCGTAACGGTTAAGAATTAAACTTGTAATACTGATAAGCTAAGAAAAGATAAAATCTTTTTAACTCTGGAAAAATCATTGCCTTAGGTTTGTCTATAATGCACTTTGGCAGACTACTAATATTTATTTTTTCATCAAGGATTTGAGCTAATAACTTTCCAAAATATGTAGCTAAACTGACACCATTGCCGTTATATCCGTATCCATAGTAAATGCCATTATCGCATCCAATATGAGCAATTTTTTCTTTTGTAACACCGACTAAACCTCTCCAAAAATATTCGACACTTGCGCTTTTAAATTCTGGAAATAGTTTATTAAAATCATTTAAAAGAATTTTTTTGTATGTCTTTGTATCATTATAGGAGTGACCCCCTCTACCACCAAACATGATACGATTATCTTTTAAAAGTCTAAAATAATGAAGTAGGGGAATGCTATCAGCACAAGGTATAAGCGTTTTCCAATTTGTAAATTTATTATTATCGATGGGTTCAGTTACTAGTATATTAGATAGAGCCGGCACTAAATTGCCGTAAACCGAAGGAAGTAGATTTTTATTATTAAGATAGCCATTTGTTGCTAGCAGACATTTTTTTGTTTTTAATGTTTGATTATTAATAACAATTTCAAAACCGCTATTATTTTTTTGGATTGAATTAACTTCAGTATTTTCAGAAAAATCTACATTTTGGTTGAGCAGAATTTTTTTTACTAATTTAAAAACTAAGTTTTTTGGATTTATTCCAAATCCATAGTTCATTTTTATAGCTCCCTTAACCCCATTAAGGTCAAGTTGGTTTTGTGATAGTTGATTTTTAGAAAGTACTTCATATTCAAGATTTAATTTATTTTTATATTGTTCATATTCTTGAGCATCCTCTAACAGTTCAGATTCATTATAGTAATAGAGAATTTCTCCAATCTCTTCATCGCTACGAGGTTCATCCAAAATATCTTTAACTAACTCTATTGCATTTTTTTGAATATTAAAAAATTCAATAAGATTATTGGAGCCATAAGTTTTTTCTATCTCTTTATAGGATAGTTTTGTACCGCCAAGACAACAAAACCCTCCGTTTCTTGAGGAGCCACCATATCCAATAGAGCTCTTATCAACAATTAAGACTGATTTATTTTTATCAAGGTGGAAGGCAGTTGATAAGGCAGTGTAGCCTGAACCTATGATTATAAGATCATATTCTTTTTTTAAGTTTGTCTTAGGAATTTCAAAAAAATTATTATCATTTTCCCAATAAATTTTTGAATTTTCAGCGTAGTTATATTGTGAGTATCTCATTTAATTTTTATTAAAACAGATTAATATAATTTTGATTTAAGGATAGCATATTCAAATAAATAATTTTTTACCCTCTATATTCTATGTTTAATACTATAAGCCCAATAAGTATAAATAAATTTTATCAAGATGAATTAATTCATTTTAAAAAAAAACACCCCAAATCTGCTAAATCAAAACTTAA